>CADCPU010000294.1 GCA_902803365.1 Oscillospiraceae bacterium | reverse complement strand
TCGAAAACCGCATACTAAAAACGTTTTTTCTCAAAAAAAGTATGCGCGGTGTATCAAGCCCGAAAATTACGGGGACGAATCGTTTTTCTCTTGGATTTACCCGTAATCGCGCCCGAAGCCATCCTGCCAGCCGCCCCACCCCGCAAAAGCAGCAATCAAAAACGCCCTCGCACTCCGATAAGGTGCGGGGGCGTTATGCAGCCGTAGCCGTAAAATGATGACTTACTTGAGCAGTGCGTAGAAGCCGAGCATTCCGTAGAGGACATCGTAGACGCCTTCGGAGTACTTGGTGTTGTCGATCACGTAGGACTTGCCCGGCTCGATCTTGAGATCTCCGACCTTGCCCGTGAACTTGTCGAGCACGAGATCCAGGAACTCCGGATCTGATGTAGCGTTATCGAGGCTGCCTTTGAAATCAGCGGCTGCGTCCTGGATCGACTCGTTCAGGATATCGGAGAAGTTGGACGGTGCGCTGTAGGTGACGACGGTGGTGTTGTCGTCCTGGGGTGCGATCTGAACGTCCTCGCAGATGTAGATCGCATCCATGATCGCATAGACCTTGTTGAGCTGCTCTTCGGAAGGTTCCTTGATGTTGAAGCCGCTGCAGAAGATGAAGTCGGTAGCGAGGAGCTTGCGAAGCTCAGGGATGAACTCGACAGCGTTGACGCGAGGGTCAAGTTCCTCAACGACTGACGGATCGCTCTTGACTGTTGCCTTGATGAGCGCTTCGACTGCGGCGCCTACGGAGTAGCCGAACTCACATCTGTAACGGACTGAGTCGAGGGAGTACTTGCCGCTCTCGTCTGCAGACATCGTGAATGTTGCGGTGCATGCGTAGTCTTCTGCGCCCTTGAAGTTCTTGGTGTATTTTGTCATGCCGAGACCGTTGATGCTCTCGGTGTTGTCGAATTCGAAGCCTTCCGGAACGAAATTGTTGAGGTCCGTTGCCGCGGCAAATTCGCCGGTACCGAAGCCGATGCCGCCGGCGATCATGAGCTCCTGAGCGTAGTCGCCGGAGATCGTGACCTCGCCGACCTTGCTGTTCTTAAGAAGAGCCTTCTCCTTGGTGTCGTTGCAGACAGCGACTTCGAGAGAGAGCTTCTTGTTCTTGTATTCAGGCTTGGAAAGTTCAACGAAGTACTTGTTCCAGCCGTATGGTTCAAGTTCGTTCTCGCCTACAGAAGGGTCTGCCATTACCCAGCCGTTGTCGAGAAGTTCCTGGAATTTGAACGGGAAATCGTAGGTCTTGCCGTCGAGGTAGAACTTGCCCATAGTATCTACGTCCAACTTATCTGCGACCATAGTCTTTGCGGTGTCCTGCCAAGGTGTCTCCGGCTCTTTTTTTGCGCAACCGAACGCAAAACCGCACAGAGTCGCTGCAGTGAGAACGACCGCGAGGGTCTTGATATGTTTCATAACACACCATCCTTACATAATAATTCTATGGTCGATTGTATTTGAACGCGTTTTAAAAAGCAATATCGACTTCGTCCGTAAGCTCCGCGAACGGTCCCGGTACGACTTTTGCTCCTCTCTTGTTCCCGAAAATGTCCCTGTCGAAAGTGATCGGAGTTCCGTCAGGATTCTCGAATCTCTGATCAGGCTCGAAAGCGTAACCCAAGATCTCGGAGTTGATCATGCCTGTCCTGAAATCGCCGACGAGTGAATCGAGGTTGTTCTTGAGCGTCGAGCCCTTGAGCGTGATCTTGGCCTTCTTGCGCTTTACTTCAAGGCTCGTGAGATCGTTCTTGCAGATCGTCGCACCGTTCAGGTAGACGTTGCCGCCCAGTGCGCAAGGGAGGTGACCGAAGTGGAATTCGGCGAGCTTGCCCATGTCAGGCTCGGTGTCGGGCATGGACTGAGCGAACCACTCTTCGTATGTAGGGAAGATATCAAACGGTGCCGTTCCGACGACCTCGTAATCGCAGTCTGCAGGTGTTTTCGATGGATCGGACGGCTTTACGTTCTGGACGAAGATGTTGTTATAGATCCTGTCGTCGCCGTGCAGGATCGTCATGAAGCCGCAGACCTCGGTCCTGTGCGGGATGTGGTACGGCGTGTAGCGCGGCTCGCGCTGACCGTTGACGACGCTGTCGACGCCTGAGTTGATGAGGCTGAAGCCGCCCATGATGAGGTTGTGGACGACTGCGATTCCTTCGCTCGGAATGGTGATGGCGACGCTTGACATCAGGACGTTGTTATCGATGAGCGTAGGGCCGTGGCCGACTTCGATGAAGATGTCGGTCGAGAACATAGCGCCCTGTGCAGGGATCCTGCCGGCAGGTCTCTGGTTGTTATACATGAGGTTTTGCGTAACGCGCGCACCCTGGGCTTCCCAGTCGAGCCAGACGCCCTCGATGGAATCGTGGATGATGTTGCGCCTGATCGTTACGTCGATCGCTGCGTGGAGCTTGATGCCAGCAGTCTCTGCGCCGCCGAGCTGCTGGGAGTTGCAGATGTGGTGGATGTGACAGTCCTCGATCGTTGAGAAGACTGCGCCCATGCGGCCGACGATACCCGTCTGCTCGCAGTGATGGACCTCGCAGCGGCGGACGATGTGTGAGCCGACCTTCTCCTTGAGCCAGCCGTGGAACTGTCCGCGGCAAACGGCGTCGCGCTCCATCTGTGTCGGGCTCTTTAAGTGCTCCTGGTAGAAATACATGTCGTTTGCGGGATCGCGGTACTTTCCGAGGGAGATGCCGCAGCAGCGTGCGTTAAAGACCTCGAGGTCCTCGAAGATCCATCCGCGGCTCCAGTGAGGTCCGATGAGACCGTCCTGATATGATGCAGGCGGCGCCCATGTCGTCGCGCCGTTACAGATCTTAAAGCCGCTTACCGTGATGTAATTAAGACCGTTCCTGTCCGGCATAAAGCAGTTGCGGCGTGCAAAGATCTCGACTGACTGCTTGTTCGGGTCAAGGCCCTTGAAGTTTGCGTAGAATACGGTGTACTTGCCTTCGGTCGTGTCCTTTGGCGCATTGACGACGTACTCGCGCTCTTCGCCGCTGAATGAAGAAGATTCACCTTCCTGGACGCAGAACCATTTGTATTCGGATTCTTCCTGATCCCATGCGCACGGATCTGCCTTGCCTTCGATGCACTCTTCAAGGCTTGAAGTCTCGTACATCATGCGGCCGTTCAGTACGACCGAGCCGGTGTGGCGGATCGTCGGTGCGAAGTACCAGTCACCGCAGACGTAGGTGGTGTAAGGGTTATAGCCTGCAAAGATGCCGTTGTCGACCTTGGCGGTCCAGACATCACCCTTAAAATGCGTCCAGCCCGTGAGCACTTCGGAACCCGTGATCGTGGCGCCGAGCGGCTTACTCGAGCGGTAGGTGATGCGGGCGTCTTCGCAGCCGCCGTTTTTGGGGATGACCTGCTCGCGGTATATACCGGGCTCTACGATGACCTCGTCGCCGGGTTCGGCGATCTTCGCGGCCTCGCTGATGGTCTTGAACGGACGCTTCTTGGAACCGTCGCCGTCGTATCTTGCCTTGATGTCAACGTAGTAGATCATAGTCAGATCCTCCCTTGGGCTTTTTGATTAGATTATAACTTTTTGACGGGAGGTTTTCGCGCGTTTTCGAAAACAGGGCGAGCAAAAATAAAAAACTGTCGTGTTTGTGATAAAGTGTATAATTGTATTATTTGAGAACACAAAACAGGAGTCTTGATATGAAGAGAATAGCTATGTTTGTAACTTTGCTGGCGGTCATGATCATCGTCGGCGGATGCGTTGAATATACTGCAACTAAGGAGACGACCGCTCCCACGACAATGCCTGAGACACAGGAGACCGCTGCTACAACGACTGCTGCAGGCGGCACAGGGGAGACAGCTTCCACTGCTTCCGCATCCTCATCATCTTCCTCCAAGGATTATGACGGTGATGAGCTCCAGAGGATCAGGGATGCGGCATTCGATCCTGATGCGAAGTCATTTATCTCCGCGCAGATCAACTACATGTACCCGTCACAGGATGACGGCAGCCGTAAGATGGGCGACGTTTTTGCCTATTACGGAATGATGGATATAAGCGAGAACAATTCCAAGGCTTATGCCAAGGCTTTTATAGAGAAATACATGCCGGGTCTTAAGGATCTTCTCGCTGAAGCAGAGGACATCCAGGAGGACGGCACATACGCTCTCGGGATCACCACGGACACGGAGTCTTTCGTATTCTGGCCTGATGAGAACCTCCAGGGCATTACGGTAATCTACTCCGCAAACTCCGGTGAGAGTGCAGAGAACCTCGCAGAGTCTGAGGCTGCTGAGACCGAGGCCGCAGAGTAAATCACTCATATCTTCCGTTATATATCTCGTCAAGCGCGATCGTCATGAGCAGCGCCGCCTCGTCGTACTCGTCGTTATGGACGTCGACGACATAGGTGTCGCTGAAGGCCAAGAATTGCCACGAGACTTCAAAGATGAGCTCGTCTCCGCTGTAACAGCTGAAATCACGGGCCCACAGGTCTCCTACGATCTTAAGGTTATCGAAGTCGGCTTCAAGGCTCGGCTTGAAAAACGTGATCTTTTTTCTGAGCGATCCCAGCGTAACGCCGCGGATATCTATCGCATATTCGATGAAAAGAGAGAACATCTTCTGGGTGATGTGCCCGACTTCGAGGCCCGTTGCCTTGTCAAAGAGGCGCGTCTTGCGCGGGAGGGAGAACAATTCGTGCCTGACGGCGTAGACCGGGTTGTTGTCATCATCATAGATGTCATATGTTTCCGACAGTGTCAGGAGCCTTTCGCGGATAAGAAAACGACTCATATCTGATATCCTCCCCTCGGTATCATATATACTATTTGATTATACTCTAGTATTTAACATAGGGGTACGGAAACTGAATTGTGAAATAAAAGTTCAAGATATAGTCGAAAATTTCCAAAAAATATCATTTTTTGTCATTTTTTGCCATTTTTTGACCAGATTTAAGAAAAAAGTTGTGAATTCGAGCAAGATTTTTCCAAAAAACTCTTTCATTGTGGCGAAAAGATGGTATCTTTAGATTACGGAACCTCGTTGTGATGGCGAATCGAAAGAGAGGTCAGAACATGACAAACGGGTTTAACGGGTACGATCTCGGACCCGACGCACCGACGATAGAACTCAG
>CADCPU010000293.1 GCA_902803365.1 Oscillospiraceae bacterium | reverse complement strand
CCCGCTACATAGATTCCTTCAGACTCGGTCACGCGGGTTCCGAGTACCATGATCTTTTCCTCGAGCATCTGAGCGCCGAGAGGCTCAAGGCAGCTCCGGGCGAGTACACCTGCTATTGTAATGACGGTTTTACTTTGCTCGAGATCCTCGTCGAGAGAGTGACAGGTCAGAGCTTTACGGACTATGTCGCGGATAATATCTGCGCACCTTTGGGTCTTAATAACACGGGCAGCATGTGGAATATGAATCTTGATAGCAATCAGGTTCCGCTCTACGCCGAGAACGGATCAAGACTTCCTGCCGAGTATACTCAGCTCATAGGCGCAGGAGGGATCCTGTCCGATGCCAAGGATCTCTGCAGGTTCGGTACGGCATTTTACGATGGCAATGATGTTCTGCTCTCTGAGGAAGCCAAAAAGGAGATGGGAACCAGATTCGCGCCTCCGGGCGTACTTGACAGCTTCGGTCTCGGATGGGATGACGTGAGCATAAAAGATTATGAAAACGCCGGAGTTACCGTGGTTACCAAGGGCGGTGATACCGCGAATATGCACGCCGCCGTTCTCGTGGCACCCGAAGAAAAGATCAGCGTCGCGGTAGTAAGCGCACAGGGTAACAGCGGTACGAATACGAAGATCGCGGAATCACTCATGGATATCGTTCTCGAAGATCGCGGCACGACTGTCGTACATTCGGAGAGAGAGCCTCTGGAGACAGTCGACAAGATCCCCGAAGATCTCCTCAAATACGAAGGCCTTTATTCTGATTCAGGATCGATCTACAAAGTGAGTTTCCCTGATAACTCATATATGAGCATTGTCGGTCTTACCACGGAAAAGGGGGCTGAGCTGCAGTATAAGTACACGACCGAAGGAAGCTTCGTTCAGATGACGGGTGACGTTGCTTCAGGTAATGCGATCCAGCTGCGCCCGATCGATACGGTGGAATTTAAGGAAGCGGGCGGAAGCGTTTTCGCGATCGAAAACGGCGACACCTACATGCTTCAGAAGTATGAAACTTGTGAAGTAAGTTCAAAAGCTCAGTCAGCATGGGATCAAAGGAGCGGCAAACAGTACTATCTCGTCAACGCCGGCCCGTTTGACTTTTCATACTTCGGCCAGAGTATCAGAACGCTCACTACTTCTCCCGAAGCTCCGGGCTATGTTGACGGACTTAACATCATCGACGAAGATCATGCGGTAAACAGGATCTCGGCTCCGGGTATGCTCTCCAGAGATATCGACGACTATGAGATCTCTGTCAGAGACGGCAGGGAATATCTGAAGCTTACGGCAAGCGGATACGAATATGTCTCGGAAGATGCAGTCCCCGAGTTTACATCCGACATCACGTCGGTCGCACTCGGCTTCGAAGCATCTTGGTATAAGATAAACGGGCTTATTAACGAGACTGTTACTCTCGATATACCTGACAATGCGTCAGTCCTGGTCTACGATAAGTTCGGAAACGTCAAATACTCGAGTTGTTACGCGGGCTACGGCGACACGGTCCCGCTCCCCGAATATGGTATAATCGTATTTGCAGGAGAAAGCGGTTCTGCAGTCGGTATCAGACGATAGACCGCGGATACGGGGTGGAATGACATGACATACAAATGCCTTGTGGTAGATGACGATCTGACGATCGCGGAAAATACGGCCGAGTACTTCAATATGTTCGACATAAGTACGGCCTATGTCACGAGCTACGACGCGGCGATCGGATTCCTGGAACAACACGAAGCCTCACTGGTACTCCTTGATATCAATCTCGGAGACAAGTCGGGCTTCGAGCTCTGTAAGCGCATTCGCAAGGATTACGATATGCCTATTCTCTTTATCAGTGCGCGCAAGAGCGACGACGATATCCTTACGGCCTTGAACATCGGAGGCGACGACTACATAAGTAAGCCGTTCACTCTTAATATCCTCCTTGCTAAGGTCAAGGCAGTGTTGTCCCGATACGAGAAAGCGGCTGAAGCTGTTCGTGCGACTTCCGTCAGTTCTCAGGCAGTTGAGTCCGATGACGGCAGGATCGAGATCAACCCGTCGATATATCTTGATACTTCAACGCATAAGCTCGTCCGCGACGGAGAGAGTGTCGGCCTCAAGGTCATGGAATATAAGATGCTTCTGTATCTTCTCTCAAACCGCGGCCGCGTCATCACCAAGGACGAACTCCTGAAGAGCGTCTGGGAAGACGAATTTATAGGCGAGGGCACTTTGGCCGTCCACGCCAGACACATAAGGGAAAAGATAGAAGAAGACCCCAAAGAGCCGGTGATCCTGAAGACCATCTGGGGTGTGGGGTACATAGTAGAATAATGAGTGCATTCCGTAAGTTCTACATCTTAATGACCGTTTTTCTCATCGCTTCGATCGCCGGGCTGTTCATCATCGCAGGTTCAGCCCGCGGTCAGAAGATCGATGTTGTTGCGCTCAACGGCATCTCAGAGACGGTCAGGGAGAACTGGAATGACCTTGATTCTTTGAAGTCGCAAGACTTCGGAAGTGACATCCTCGTATTTGATCATAATAATGCGGTAGTCTATTCGAGTTCTTCGACTGTTTTCGAGGGCGTCGATTCGCCGCTCGATGCGGTCAGCGAAGGAATGGTGAGCGTAGCTCTGACGGACGGAGACCGCTTCCTCGGAACGCTTATCCTGCCGCATCCGTCGCAGACTGCGTTTGATAACGCGCTGTTCAGGCTCTGCATCGTGGTGGCAGTTATTGTGGTAATTATGCTGGGTGTTTTCGCTTCCTTCATATATTACATAAACCGCAACATTGTAAAGCCGTTCAGGCGTATGAAGGAGTTCGCCTCCGTGATCGCGCGCGGCAACTTCGACGAACCGCTCCTGATGGAGAAAAATAACATCTTCGGTATCTTCACGGAGAGCTTTGACGTTATGCGCGAGGAACTTCGCGCGTCCAAAAGTCGCGAGATCGCCCTGAAGATGAAAGAGAAGGAACTCGTCGCTTCGTTAAGCCACGACCTTAAGACGCCCGTCACCGGAATCCGTGTTATCTGTGAACTTTTGGAAGTAAAGGTCGAGGACGAATACGTCAAGGGCAAGATCGCCAACATCGAGCAGAAGACCAAAGAGATCGATGTCCTTGTCAGCGACCTGCTCTCATCATCGCTCGATGACCTCGGTGAGATGAACGTGAACGTCTGCGAACTTACATCCGACGTTCTGGCCAAGATCGTCTCCGAACATGACGTCAACCATAAAGTATCCGCGACTTCCGTTCCGGACTGCATCATCCTCGCGGACCGTAACCGCCTCTCGCAGGTCATCGGAAATATCATCAGCAACTCATATAAATATGCCGATACCCCGATCGAGGTCAGATATAAGTTTAAGGACCGATTCCTGCGCATGGACATCCGCGACTTCGGTAGCGGCGTGCCCACTGAGGAGATTGACCTTATCACGAACAAGTTCTACCGCGGCAAGACAAACACCAAGGGCAAGGACGGCAGCGGACTCGGTCTTTATATCTCGAGCGAGCTTATGAAGAAGATGAACGGGCAGCTGATCTGCTCTTCCGAAGGCGACGGCTTTGAAGTGACGCTCATGATCCCGCTGGCTTGATCTTTGCGATCGGAGGCGGTTGCGCATCTAAGATCACTGATGTATAATCTCGGAAAATACCAACGGGGGTACACGCAAATGCCAATGGCTGTTAAGACAACAATGAACGTCCAGCAGCAGGTCAATGTCGAATCGGGCATCTGGCTGAGGTTATCGCGTGCGTAAATAACGTTAACTTAAGAATAAGCAAACGGTCAGTAGCTCGAATAAGCTGCAGGCCGTTTTATTTTGCATCGAAAGGAGGTGTCGATATGTCTGAGCAAGGATCACGACAACGTGAAAACGATGAAGAAGACCAGCAAACCATTTTAGAAAACAAAGGAGCAAATCATGAAAACAGTAAACAACATAGACAGAGCAGTTCTGGCATATTACGATGCCGGAGAGGAATTTTTCAGATTAAGGACGGGGATCGGCAGGATCGAGTTTGAGAGGACTAAGGAGATCCTCCTCGAAGAACTTCCGGAAGCGCCTGCGGTTATATACGATATCGGTGGTGCATACGGCGAGTATGCCTGGTGGCTCGCATCACTCGGGTATGAAGTGCACCTCTTTGATCTTTCGGAGATGAATATCGAGATGAGCGCTATGCTCAAGGACGAGTATCCGGATTGCGATCTGACAGCCGCTGAGATCTGCGACGCGAGGAGTGTCCCGAGGACTGACAAGAGCGCAGATGCGATCCTTCTTATGGGCCCGCTCTATCACATAACGGATAAGTCGGAACGCCTTAAGGCACTTGCCGAGTGCAGGCGCCTGCTGAAAGACAACGGCAAGATCTTTGCAGCTTCGTTGACTCCCTTTTCGGTGCTTCTTCACAATATAACGATATACAGACCGCATATCGAAAACGGCAACACCCGTCTTGAAGATCCCGTCTTCCTCAACATGGTCGAGCGCGAACTGAAGGACGGATGTCACGATAATCCTGACAGGATGAACTACAGCGGTATAGGAAGTTCGCATTTTCACACGGCTGCGGCCCTTCGCGGCGAGCTTCTGGAAGGCGGCTTCGGCAGCACCCGTGTTCACGGCATTATGGGCGGTGCCTGGCTCGTTAATGACCTTGATTCGGTCTGGGAAGACGAAGTCTCGCGGAAGGCTCTTATGAATACCGTAAGACTCCTTGATGAACATGAGGAGATCATCGGACTTTCAGGTCATCTGCTGGCAGTGTCCGAGAAATTAACATAGGTCAATGCGCTCTGACCTGATACTTGCTATCATTGCTTCAGTCATCCATAATTGAATCAGAAAAGATAAGAGGTGGAGCATGGATAAAGCGTACATAGTAAGTCAACTGAAGGAGCTGGCCGACAGGTCCAAGCTTGATATCAGTGAAGAGATGATCGGCCGCATCGTAGGCATAGCGCAGTTTAAGGTCTATTCCAAGGGCGATATTCTCGCGAGGATCGGCGACGATGCATCGAAGGCGGGACTTGTGATGAGCGGTGTTGTAAGGAGTTACTACATCGACAACAACGGAAACGATATCACGCAGTTCTTCTCGTCTCAGGGCAACAGCTGCATGGATTCGGGTATGTTCGGACTAAGCGAGATGACTGCGATGTGGGAGGCGCTCGATGAGTCGACTATCATGATCTTTGACGTAAAGCAGGTCAAGTCCCTCATCATGAGCGACGAAGGCATGATGAAGTTATGGATCGATATCCTCGAGAGCGGCATGAGATACAAGATCTACAGGGAGAACGGCTTCCTTGTAGAGAACGCAACGGAGAGGTACCTGAGCTTTATAAAGCATTACCCGGATCTCTCGAAAAAAGTCCCGCAGAAGCATATCGCGACTTATCTCGGCATAGCGCCGGAGTCGTTGAGCAGGATCAGAAGTTCGATGAAGGAGGAGCAGTATGAATGAAGTATTGATAGGAACCTGGGCCTGGGGAACCGGAAGTAACGGTTCCAGGATGATCTTCGGAACAAAGCAGGATGAGTCGGTCTTGAGACGATCCTTCGAAGAAGCATATAAGCTCGGCTTCCTCAATTGGGATACGGCGGCAGTATATGGAATGGGCACCTGCGAGACTTTGCTCGGTTCACTCATCAAGGACAAGAATGACATATATCTGTCCACCAAGTTCATGCCCGGCAAGAAGTATAAGAGCGGAGAACTCGTAAAGTCATTTGAAGCCAGTATGTCACGCCTCGGAAGGAAAGATGCGGACCTGTTTTGGATACATGTTCCGCATAATCTCGAAGCAAACCTCGCTGAAGCCGTGCCGCTCCTTAAGGCCGGCCGCATCAAGTCTATGGGCATCTCCAATGTCTCGCTCGATCACATAAAGACGGCAGAGGCATTCCTTGCAAAGCACGATCTCAAGCTTGGAGCAGTCCAGAACCACTTCAGTCTCTTAAGAAACGACCAGCAGCCGATAATCGACTACTGTAACAACAGAGGGATCAAGTACTGTGCCTACATGGTGCTCGAGCAGGGGGCCTTAAGCGGCAGATACAGCGCGAAGGAACATTTCCCGCTACTGTCGATGAGAGGCTTTGCATTCCCTAAGAGCAAGTTCAAGAAGATCGAAGGCTTGCTCGCCAAGATGCGTGAGATCGCTTCAAAGTATAATATCGATCCGTCGCAGGTACCGATCCTTTGGACCATCGGCAAAGGCGCCGTTCCGATCGTCGGAATAACAAAGCCTTCGCATGCGGAGAAGCTCGCTGCCGCAATGGAATTGCGACTTACACCTGACGAGATCTCTATGCTCGAGTCTGAAGCCGCTGCAACCGGAATCAGGCAGCAGGGCATATGGGAACCGCAGTAAAACTATCGTAGGAGAGATTTATGAGAAAACTTATAGTACCGGAAAAGCTTAATGAAGGCGATAAGATAGCATTTATTTCATTGTCTGGCGGACGTGCCGGCGATCCTGACATGCTGCCGCGTTATCAGCGTGCCAAGAAACGCTTTGAGGATGTTTTCAATGTTCAAGTTGTTGAGACCCCCAATGCGCTCAAGGGTCGTGACTATATCTTCGTGCATCCCGAGAAAAGAGCCGAAGATCTTATGCAGGCGCTCGAGGACAAGTCTATCAAAGGGATCGTCTGTAATATGGGCGGCGACGACTCCTATCGTGTGCTCCCATATATCGATACAAGAGTGATACGCGATAATCCGAAGGTCTTTATGGGCTATTCGGATATTGCCACGTGGATATCCGTTTTCGCTTACGCCGGAGTCCGCGCCTACTACGGCCCGAACGTTCTGACTCCGATCGGTCAGCCCGGGAGCCTTGATAGGTATACGGAGGATGCGATAAAGCGGACGCTCTTTTCGAGCGCGAAGATAGGCGAGATCAAGCCGTGCGATCGTCATACCCCGATCGACTGGGGCGACACTCCGGCCGATAAGATCAAATGGACGAAGAATACCGGATATAAGGTGCTTCAAGGCAAAGGTGCGGTCGAAGGTCATCTTGTTCCTGTCTGCGGCGGTCCGCTCTGGCAGATCATGGGCACGAAGTTCTTCCCGGGCAAGGATATCTGGGAAGATTCGATCATCGCCATCGAGCACAGCAAGCAGATGTTATACGGGAATATCCATGCAGCCAAGCATCAGCTCAGGGCATTCGCGGCCGCCGGCGCATTCGACAAAGCCAAAGCGATCCTGACCGGCCCGCTCGACAAAGAGTCTGAGGATGTGCTTCTCGGAGTGATCAATGACGAAGTCAGGCGCCCTGATCTTGTCGTGCTCGAAAACGTCGACTTCATCCACCGCACCCCCATGACAGTTCTCCCGATGTGTGCCCGCTCTCGGATCGACTGCTCCAACGCCATTTTTGAGATACTCGAGAGCGGTGTCTCTGACGGTCTTGAACCTGATAAGCTCGCTGATGAACTGATCCGTCAGGTCGACCGCCTTCATACGACTGAGCTCGGCGCCGAGAGGATCAGGAAGAATCTCGGCCTTGGCGATGTTGACGTTGTTGCGTGGTGCAGAGAACTGATCTTGAGTTCCTTCGCGCGGATCTCGCGCGAAGGCAAGAACTGGTATGTTTCCGGGCACGGATGCGTTATAACTGTTAACGCCAAGAGTCTTACGATCATCACGGCGCACAAGGGGTGAAGCCGCATATAGCGCGAAACGTTCCACGCGGGTCTTTTCGAAACCTATACAGTACAGATTTGCGATTTGGGCATTTTGGACTGTAATTTTGGAGCTT
>CADCPU010000292.1 GCA_902803365.1 Oscillospiraceae bacterium | reverse complement strand
GATCCTGACAGTGTCGTAAAGTCGATCGAGAGCTTTACGGGACTTAAGCACCGCCTCGAATTCCTCGGTACGGTAAACGGCGTCGAGTACTATAACGACTCGATATCGACGATCCCTGAGGCGACCATCAGAGCCATCGGATCAGTCAGCAATACAAAGACGGTCCTCATCGGCGGAATGGACAGAAACATCAACTACGACATCCTGATCGCATACATAAGAGAGCATCAGGATCTTAACTATATCCTCTCATACAGTTCAGGTAAAAGGATCTATGAGCAGGTCAAGGATCTGTCTTGCTGCAGATACGTAAAAGACCTCAAGGAATCCGTCAAGCTTGCCAAGGAGATCACTCCTTCAGGCTCGGCCTGTATCCTCTCGCCTGCCGCTGCTTCCTATGACAGTTATAAGAACTTCGAGCACAGGGGCGAGTGCTTCAGAAGGCGTGTCTTTGACGAGTCCGAGCTCGTCTTTACGGGTGACATCGGATTCGACAGATTTATGGAAGGCAAGTGGAAAGACAAGGACCTTCTCTCATCCGAGATCAGGAACATCCTGAAGCTTTCCGACCACGTTATAACAAACGTCGAAGGACCTATCATGGAGTGCCCGAAAAACGAAGAATCCGAAGGCGCAAAACAGCTCCTTCACTTCATGGATCCGGAGGTCGCAGATTTCCTGAAGGGCATCGGTTCCGACATCTGGAACATCTGCAATAATCACATCATGGACGCAGGTCCCGACGGCATCAAGAGCACACTCAAGGAAGCCCGTGATCGCGGGATCCTGACTATCGGTGCGGGCGCTGATATCGACGAAGCGAGAAAGCCTGTCATCATTGACGAAGCAGGCGGTATCGGAATGTTCGGCGTAGGATATCAGAGAGCCTGCAGAAAGGCAGATGTCGATAAGCCGGGTTGCTTCAGTTGGAGCGACCTTGACGAGATCGAAAAGCTCATCAAGGACATCAAGAGTCGCTGCCGCTGGTGTATCGTCGTCGCGCACGCAGGCGAGGAATTTACTCCGCTGCCGTCACCTTATACGCGCGAAAGATACCTTAAGTATCTCGAGATGGGCGCAGACATCGTTGTCGCTCATCACCCTCACGTACCGATGAACTACGAGACTGTCGGCGACAAGGCGATCTTCTATTCGCTCGGAAATTTCATTTTCGATACGCCTTATCAGAGATCACAATATAACACGGAGAAAGGCATACTCTTAAAGCTTTCTCTGACGCCGGAGAAGTTCACGTTCGAGCCTTACGGCATCGACATCATAAGAGGCGAAGAGCATATCGCGATCGGCGATCTTCCTGTCATATTCCAGGACGTTCCCGAAAACGAATATAAGCTCCTCTCGCCGCTGTCTGCCAAGATGCATATCGCGGCCACGAGACGTCAGATGACCTACCTCGATCCGAAGAGGTTCAAGAACGCGACCGAGGAGGAATGGGCGGAGCATTTTGCAGAGCCGATGAGAACTGGACGCGTGCCGGGCGAGACGCTCGACTTCCACATCCTCTGTCCTCTCGCCGAGAAGGAAAAAGATAAGGAATGGCAGAAGAGCCGTTTTCAAGATATAGCCAAATACATAAACGATCAGATGGAAGATATTAAATAATTAGCATTATAAGCGGCCCGGGTGAACCTATGGTTCACTGGGGCCATTTTGCTCAAGCGGTCGAGTGAACCTATGGTTCACCAAGACCCATCAAATTGAAGTGGCCCGGTGAACCTAAGGGTCACTGAAAAACATTGAATGCTTCAACCCGGTGGACCTATGGTTCACTGGAATTCATAAGATTGAAGAACTGAGTGGACCTATGGTTCACCGGGACTTGTCAGTTGCAGCTGTCGAGTGGACCTATGGTTCACTGAAACTCGTAAATTCAGAGTAATTTCAAAATATTTTCGCGATATTTGTCACAAAGGAAGATCTCATTCAGTTATTAAGGGTGTAAGAGCGATACGTACGGAAGATCTTACTGAAATGATCGATCAAATAAGAAGCTGAACACGAAAGGAATAAGTATTATGCATTTGGCAAATAAACAGGTTAAGTTCATCGAGACCTGCTACAGACTGTACGAGAACGTCGCAAGCTACCACTACATCTGCGGAATGGGCAACAATGTCATCACACTCTTCAACAGGCTCGTAGACCTCGAGCAGGTTGATTCGATCACGGTAAACGGTGTTGTTTACACTTTTTAATACTTAATCGTTTCTTTCGGGAAGATCGCCTGTGAAGCACCTCACAGGTGATCTTTTTTCTTGCAAAAACGAACTCGTCAATGCAGAATGATTATATCGATACTGTACAAACACCTTCTGTTAGTGTGAAAGTGAAAGGAGATCTTATATGAGTAACCCCATGAAAAATCTGCCGTTCAAAGCAATGTCGAGCCTGCTTGCTTCGCTTTGCATCTTAAGTGCCGTTCCGGCCATATCAAACGCAGAGGATTTCGATGAGTATGAGAATGTAAAGATAGAACTTGACAAGCCGGTCAAGGGAGACACTTCCGGAAGACGCAAATTCATCACATTCACCGCACCCGAGACAGGTGCCTATCTCATCGACATCGAAGACAACGACGAGGACTTTGCTCATTATCCATTCATTTACACGGCACAACAGGATCATCTGCTGGGAATGTTCGATGCCAATGAAGAGGATCAGTATTTCGTTTTCCAAAAAGGCGAGAAATATTATATCGACACCTATGGATATGACACCGTATATTCCTATGAGATGAAGATAACCAAGAGCACGCACGGTGCAACCGCTGTTGAGCATTATTTTATCGACGCCGACGGTGAAGCGATCATTAATGTCGACGTTATCTCCGACAAGAAATACACGACAGAATGGAAAGACGAGAACAATAACCCCATCGATGTTTCCGGCACCACTTACAAGGTGGCTCCTTCTGTCGCATGTCATTTCTCCTGCACGGTTGATGACGGATACACTCAGAGAACATTTTTCATGTATATCGATATTCATGCCGACTGGAATATCAGCATCACCTTAGACGGTGAAGAGTTCTATTCCTATCCGATCTATGTGGATAAAGACACACCTTTCACGCTTGAAGCGATCAGATCCGGAGATTACAAAGGAAAACTTGATTATCAGTGGTTTGCAGACGGTCAACCGATCGAGGGAGCTACATCTGCAATCCTTAAGATCGACGGTATCAAAAAAGCTACCACATACTCTCTGTGGCTGTGTGATGAATATCACAAATCCGATGACTGGAGCACGGGATTTTTTATTGAAATCGGTATCGAAAATGATTTCCATGTTGAACCTGTAGGAGACTTGGCTGTCTATATGGACGGCAATGATTTTATCGAACTTTCCGTAAAGGCCACAGCAAAAGAGGCCGACGGCATCACCTACAAGTGGTACGTATGGGACTACAGCAGGGGAGAGATCAGCGTGGAGCTTCCTGAGACATCCTCTTCTTTGAAGGTCAGCAACGTCACTGAACCGACGACTTATCAAGTTGATACTATCGATAAATACGGCAACGTTATCCGTACGGATTTTGTCGTATATCCGGGCCTTAATCCCTTCCCCGACAACAACGGTCCTTATCAATTCGTAGACCGTTGCTACTCTAACATACTCAAGAGAGAAGCTGATGACGAAGGCCGCAATTACTGGGTAAGTTCTCTCAAGAAATTCTCCCTGACCGGCGCCGACGTTGCACGCTTCTTCATCGGAAGCGATGAGTTCATTAAGTCCGGCATCTCCGACGACGATTTCATAAAGATCCTCTACTCTACTTTCTTCGACAGAGAAGCTGACAGTGACGGAAGATCATACTGGCTCTCACAGCTCTCCTCCGGCACCCTTGACCGCGCTACCGTAGTTGAATCATTCATCTATTCCAAGGAGTGGGCTAACCTCTGCGCGAAGTACGATATCATCTCCGGAACCGACATCATTTCCGACTATGAGATCGAACCTTCCGAAGCAGTAAACGCATTCGTAGAGCGCATGTACACAACAGCTCTCGGCCGTGCTTCCGAGCCTGAAGGCAAGGCATACTGGGCTAAGGAACTCGCCAACCACAGAACAGCAGGCGACATCGTAGGTTTGGCATTCTTCTGCTCCGATGAACTCAAGTCACAGAACCTGAGCAAGGAAGAATTCGTAACAAGACTCTACAAGACATTCATGGACAGAGAGCCGGACGCTGACGGTCTTGCTTTCTGGACAAACCTCCCGGATTACTCCGACACAGAACTCATCGACTCATTCACAAAGAGCGAAGAGTTCTGCAGAAAGTGCGTCGAGGCCGGAATCCTCTCAGGCGCTAATTAAGATCATAACTGTGATGGAGGACTGTCCGATCGGGCAGTCCTTTTTTGCACCCATATCCGAGCGCGGTGCTATTAGCAGATCAGGGCTTGATCTCCTGATAATAGAAGCAAGCGAGCTGCGTGCGGTCACGCAGGTCGAGCTTATCCAGCACGGTGCTCATCATGTTGCGCACGGTGCCTTCGCCAAGGAACATCTTCTCTGCGATCTCCTTGTTTGACAGACCGTCCGCGACGAGCTCGATAAGCTGGCGCTCTTTGTCGCTGAGTCCGTGTGCGGCGTAATCGAACTTCTCTTTGCGGTTCATTATGTCAGGGAGCTTCTCGACTATCTTGCCTCCGAAAACAGTCTGCCCGTCACTTATCGCGCGGACGGCAGAAGGCAGACCCTTACAGTCCTGCTTGAGCACATAGCCTTTGACACCGACCTTAAGCGCGCGGTTGATATACTCGTCGTCAAGGAAAGTCGTAAGCAATAAAATGCGCGCGGACGGATCCGAGCCGATGATCTGCTCAGAGGCATCAAGTCCGTTAACGTCCTCCATGCGGATATCCATCAGGAGGATGTCGGGCTTATGCTCGTTATAGAGAGCGACAGCCTCGCGTCCGGATGTGCCGGTCGCTACTACCTCGAGAGGATCGCCGTTCTTGTCGGCCTCGAGGATTATCTTTAGTGACATCGATACCAACGGATCGTCATCAACGATTACTATCTTCATATCTGCCTCCTTACTTCGGGATCGTCACACGTACTCTGAAGCCGTGTTCGTCTGACGAGATCGCGGCGCGGCCGCCCATGTCTTCGCAGCGCGAGATGATGTTCGCGATGCCTATACCGCCGCCCGAAGAATAATTGTCGTAACTTAAAGTCTTGTTCACTCCGTTATCTTCCACGAGAAGCCTCCAGAAGGTGGGGTTCTCGATAAATTCGACTTTGACCTTGTTGCCGTTTGAATACTTGACGATGTTGGTGATCGACTCTTTGAGGATCGCCAGGATCGCCGTCTTGCGGTCGTTGGGGATCGCGGATTCGATCACGGTCTCGACCTTGCATTCAAATCTCTCAGGCAGCGCCTTGACCGCCTCGTTGATGCTGATCGACAGGTCGATGGAATCGCTGTGAAGTTCGTGCACGCTCTTGCGGACTGCGGTCATTGCTTCGTTCAGTGTGTCACTTACTGAATCGAGATGACCCTTTATGTTCTCGTCGCTGTTTACGATCTTGATAGCTTCCATCTGGACGAGAGTACGAGTCAGCATATGACCGATGTTATCGTGTATCTCACGCGCGATCCTGTTGCGCTCTTCGAGAGTTGCCATGTAGATCTTCTCGTCTTCTTTTTCGCGCTCTGTGCGGCGCTTCTCGGCCTGCATTATCGCATCGTAGCGGGTGTCGTCGAGTGCGGATGACAAGCGCTTGTTCCTGATATCGTAGAGCAGTGTCTTGCTTCCGAGGATCACTGCGATCGGGACAGTCACGAGAAGTTCCCAATTAGGGATCATGAGATATATAAACGCGAGGGTAAGGATGATCTCACTTATGAATATCGCGATCACTCTGCCGCTGCGATCCTTGGTGAAGAAACGCTCGCTGTTCGGGTCTGAAGCAAATGAGTAAGCGAAGATAACGAGCGACGGAAGGATCTCGGTACGGCGCGTTATAAGAAAGGCGGCGCAGGCTAATATCGCGACGGAAAATGCCGCGAGGTCACGGCGCCAGATCTCCGTCATAAAAGCGAAGAAGAACGCGACGAGTACCGACACGACCAAACCAGTCGTACCGGTACCTGAAGTCACCATCGCGAAGGACGCGATGAGTATCAAAATTATCTTGTCGATTATCCTGCTTACCATGTGTATATGTTAACACATTATACGCGTGATTCAGTCCTGATCTTGCTTACGACAGCGGTGCCTGCACAGAACACGAGGATGAACAGTGCCTGGATGCCGAAGCTCTGAAGGATCAAGGAAGTATCATACTGACCATAGCCGTTTGAATGCGTCATGTTGTTGACGACGACGAACCAGTATGTAGGCAGGAACTTGGAAAATCTCAGGAGCGATTCGCCAAGGAGGAACTGAGGAACGAATGCGCCGCCGAGGAAGCTTGCGGAAAGACCGACCAGGATGGCGATCCAGTTCATGACCTTGTTGGTGAGCTTGAACGAGGTGATGAATGCAACGAGTGAACATGCGCTCAGTACAGCAAGGAGATTGTTGACCATGATGATCGGGAGGTATTCCTTAAGTGTCGAGCTGCCGTATCCGCCGATAACGTTTGCGATCATGAAGATCACGTAGATGACGAGACCGAAAACGACCATGCCTGCAAGGTTGATGAATGTCCTCTTTCTTCTTGATACAGAAGATGCCTCGATCCTGTTGCTCAGATTCTCGCTCGCGGAGTTCAGGATGATCACACCTGCGGACATTGCCATAACGGTAAATGCAGCATACCAGACGTTGAGGTTCGTGTAGTACATGAAGGATGATTCGCTGTCGCCTTTTTCGCTCTCTTCGATATCGATCGTGATATCGGTGTGAGCTGTAAGGACATCCTTAGTCTTTGCACATGCCTCGGCCGGAGTATAACCCATTTTCGAGTACGTCTTAAAGGTATTGAGATACTTGTTGATCTGATTCTGGAGGACGTAGGACTGTGCGCCCGACGGGAGGACGGAGATATATTCGATGCCTTCCGTGCCGCCGTCCAGGACAGTCTGCTCGAAGCCCTTGGAGAACTTGAATTCGTGCATATGGACTCTGAAGAACATCCTGTCTTCGACCTTCGTATCGGACAGATCCTTAACATCTGTTACTTCGTTGGCAACGCTTAAGTAATCGATGATGCCGCGGCTCAATTCTGACTCGTCTTCATCCTTGTAGCAGATCGTGAAGTTTGCTTCCTCGAACTGGCCTGATGTCGTATCAGAACTTAATACTCCGACCATCGTCATCATGAATCCGAAGATAACGAGGTATATCAGGACGGTTGCTTTATATGACCAGAGAAGCTTGAAGAATGTTTTAAAGAGATGCATATGTTTCCCTCCTCAGGATGATGATCGATATGATGAACATCAGGACAGACAATACTGCGATGGTAGCAAAGTTGGTGTAAAGGTCACCGAAGTTCTCACAAAGCAGCAGTCTGTAGAAGATCTTGTTTATGACGGTCGCGGGATTGATCTTGTTTACGATCGGAGCGTACTTCTCGATGGCGCCCGGGAGCGTTACGATCATCTCGCCCGACAGGAATACGGAGAGCATTACAAGACCCATTGTCTTGTTCTCGCGGGACTGTATGTCGCCCTTGAATACCATTCCGAGAAGGATGCCGATGCAGATCGCGAAAATGGTGCTGAGTGCGATCGCAGTGATGAGCAATACCGGGTGAGTGAACATGTTGATACCGACGACAAAATTAAGGAAGCAGACCTGAATAAATACCTTTACCAAAGATACGACGAACTCTGCCATAAGACAGCTGAATACGGCACGTGTCTTTGATACCGAAGATGCTGCAACTCTCATCGCGGAACCCGAGACGTCAGCCCTGATGCTGCCAAGGACTGCGATGCCGCCTGCGTAATCAAAGAGTATCGACATAACGAGCGTGGAGATGTAGTACCACTGGTACATGTCGATGCCTTCATCACCCGCGTCGATCACGATATATGAGAGGCGGTCAGAGAGGCTCTCCGTTACTTCGGAGATAAGTGACGGATCTTTTGTCATGCACTCTTCGATCAGTTCCATATTGACCTTGAAAGTATCGGAGATCTCACGTGCGATCATACCTGTGCTGATGCTGTATGAAGCAGGCAGGACGAGCTTTACGTCATCGTCGGATACTATGTAGTAGAAATCGATGTCGCCGTCGTCGAGCTTTTGCTTTGCGGCGGTAAGTTCGTCATAGGAAACATCGAGTCTCAGCTCATCCGGATCATCCGTCTCCTTCGAGAGCTCATCCATCATCGACTCAAATCCTTCGACATAGAGTCCTTCGCCTGATTCAACGACTGAGACTCGTCTCATATCGACCTTGTTCTCGGTCGCGACTATGCTCGTGAAAGTGAGCTTGAACATGAGCATCAGAGCGAGCGGAAACAGAAGTCCCCAGATGATGCCCTTGCTCCTTAATTTCATCTTGAGATAATACAAAAACATACCCTTATCCGCTCCTTATTCATCCCTTAATTCTTTGCCCGTGATCTCGAGGAAAACGTCATTCAGCGACGGGCGCTCCGAATAGATATTTCCGATATTGAGTTCGGCGTCGCGCAGGAATTCGATGATGTCCGTTACCATGTGCTTGCCGTTGCAGGACTCTGCCTTGAGCATGCCGTTCTCGTAGCTTACGGAATAGATGCTGTCCATCGCCTTGATCTTATCCAGATCACTGCTCTTAAGACCCGATACTTCGATCCTGATCGACTCATTTTTCTTGATCATGTTCTTGAGCTGATCGCATGTGCCGCTCGCGATGACTCTTCCCTTATCGATGATCGCGATCCTTGTTGCGAGACGCTCGACTTCTTCGATGTAGTGCGATGTGTAAACGATCGTCGCACCCTCGTCTCTCAGCTTCTCGATACCGTCCAGGATCTTGTTCCTGCTCTGAGGATCTACCGCTACCGTCGGCTCGTCGAAGAAGATGAGCTTCGGCTTGTGAGCTATACCGCACGCGATGTTCAATCTTCTCTTAAGACCG
>CADCPU010000291.1 GCA_902803365.1 Oscillospiraceae bacterium | reverse complement strand
GAGCCTAACTCACACAAGGCTCACGAGCTCCTGCACACAACATATGCTGCAAGAGAAGGCTTCAACGAAGTAAAGAAGTAATTCTTAAAACTTAAGATACAAGCCAAGAGGCTGTCTCATACGAGGCAGCCTCTTTTATTTGTTCTCGAAAGTCATACGAATAGCCCTCAATTTGGTATGTAAATAAATCACGCAGTGATTATAATGACAAATATAATTAACACTTTCGGGAATAAGGAATATGAAAAACAGGATAGCAGTCTATTCAAACGGATTTAACGGAAGCATCACACTGAAGGCAATTGAGGGTATCAAAAAGTATGCCGAGCTCAAGGATATCGATGCGCATTTTTACATCGGTTTTGCTTCAGGCAACAGGAAAGATACCATTAACATCGGTCAGTTCAACATATATAAGCTCGCAAAGCTGGAAGAATACGACGGTCTGATAGTTTTTTCAGGACTGTTGAATGATGATTCTTTCGCGAAAGAGATAATTAAGAATGCCAAAAAGACAGGCATTCCGATCGTCAGCGTCGGCACTGACATAGACGGTGCCACATATGTTGGAATAAACAACGCGGATGGAATGAGAGAACTGGTCGAGCATCTCATCACAGTTCACAAGGTCAAAAAAGTCGTCTATATCGGCGGAACCAAGGATCATTCGGATACGATCGAGCGTCTGGAAGTGGTTAAGGATGTTCTGAAAAAATACGGCCTCAAGCTCCCGAAGAAAAACATATTCTATGGAAACTGGGTCAATGAGGAGGCCATAGCGGCGGCTGACAAGCTGGCTGAAGACCGTGACAATATGCCTGATGCCATCATATGTGCGAACGACATCATGGCGCTGGCGGTGGAAACCGAGCTTCGTGATCTCGGATTCGATCTGCCCAAAGACGTAATAGTCACAGGCTTCGATCACATAAGCGGCGGAAAGATCGCATACCCAGCATTAACAACGGTTGACCAGGATTACGTAACGGTCGGATATAACGCCTGTAAGATCATTTATAACAATCTCGAGAGCAAGAAGAAGGCCAAGTGTTCAATGGTCTCATCGAAGCTCGTAATAGGTGAGAGCTGCGGCTGTAACTGCGAAAAGAATAATGCGTACGATATCGGCAGACGCAATTATTGCAGCGGTGTACACGCCAAGAGCAGGCTGGCTGATTACTTTAACAGATTCATGCGTGAAGAGCGTAAGACGATCCTCAAATCCACGGACTATGAGGATATGAAAAAGAACCTTCGAAAGCTCTATACGAAGAGCCACGAGTATATCGGCGGCAATTACTTCATCATGCTCAACA
Source organism: Oscillospiraceae bacterium (assembly GCA_902803365.1). The sequence goes on along the minus strand of CADCPU010000291.1, from coordinate 956 downwards.
GGGATTTCTTCGAAGACTTCTCGAGAGACGAAGAAGAAATACTTGAGATAGGATACCAGGCTAATTTCGATACTACTGTCGCTCTGTCAGACGGTCAGATATCCGAAGAAGGAATCGATACGAACAACAGGATACCGGGATTTAAGAAGGTTCCCGGCCAGCACCACGTATATTTCTTCTATCCGCTCCATGACGAGCAGTACAACTACGGATATGTTGTATTCAGGGACGGAACATACATCATCAACGAGGACTTCCGTATATTCGAGTATCTCGAGAAGATGCAGCAGTCGTTCATGGAATTTCGGATCAACATGCATCTTGATGCGGTCAACAGGGAACTTCGAAACCTGTACGACAAGGATCCCATGACGGGCCTGTATAACAGATTCTGTTTTGTAAGCCACGCGATTCCACTCGTTGAGGAGAGCTCAGCTCACCGTAAACAGGCGCTCATCATGTTCGTGGACATCAATAACATGAAGAAGATCAACGACCGCTATGGCCACGTATATGGCGACAAGGCGATCGATACTGTTTCAGACGCGATAAAGGAAAGCATCGGTAAGGATAATGCTATTGGTAGACGTTACGGCGGAGACGAGTTCCTCGTAATTGCCGCTGATGCAGATGCCAAGTATGCCGAGAAGATCAAGCGCCAGATGACCTCATACATAGACAGGGAGAACAAGCGCGGAACGAATCCGTTCAAGTTCTCGATCAGCGTCGGCTACGTGCTTACTGATCCCAAGTCAAAGAGAACGGTAAACGACTATGTCGATGAAGCCGACAGACTGATGTACGAGATCAAGAACGAGTATCACAAAAAACACCCGAACGATTAATAGACTTTATAGATCGTTGTATTTTCCTCTGCGAAATATGCTGCCTGTGTAAGGTTCTCTTCGAAGAAACGCTTATTGAAGTATATTCCGTTGCCGTAGTCTGTCTGCTCG
>CADCPU010000290.1 GCA_902803365.1 Oscillospiraceae bacterium | reverse complement strand
GCCGCAACGGCTCTTTTCGGAACCGATGCAGGCCAGGGTGCAAGACGTTGGATCCGTATCGGCGGAACGCTCTTCCAGTCTTCGGAGATATTCAAGATCAGTCTTGTCATGATCCTCGCGATCTACAGGATCATGATCATCAATCGCCAGAGGAAGGGAAAGCTTAAGGCTTCAAATCCGAAGAAGCAGCCTTTTGTTGATGCGTTGTGGGAATTCATCATCCCTGTAGGATTGATCCTTCTCGGAGACGGTATCATCCTCATGCAGCCGCACTTGTCCTGCTTCCTTATCATCGGTGTTGTTACGGTCGTATGCTTCCTGGTATCCGGCATCAAGCTCAGATCATGGGTCATCGGATGCAGTGTCTACCTTATACTCTTGGCAATTGTATTCGGTATCGTAATGGCAGTTCCGAGTGCACGCGAAAAGGTTGTGGATAAGATCGAGACGAACTTCGCTCACGTTTTTAAGCGAGTCGAGATCTACAGCCAGGATGAAGAGCATGTCCAGACCGAACAGGAGAAAGACGAATCCCGTCAGGTCGACCGAGCTAAGGACGCTATCGGTTCAGGCGGAATGTTCGGACAGGGTATCGGTAATTCAAGATATAAATATTCTTACGTATCGGAGGCTCATAACGACTACATCTTCTCGATCTATGTTGAGGAGACGGGTCTTGTGGGAGGAACGATCCTGATACTGATATATCTGACGTTCCTATATCTGGGACTTAAGGTCGCACTTCGCGCCAAGGACGTTTTCTGCAGGATCGTTGCAACGGGATATACATTCCTTATCGCACTCGAAGCGCTGTGGAATATCGGCGTTGAACTTACGGTCCTTCCTCCAACGGGTATCACGTTGCCGTTCATCAGCTACGGCGGTACGGCGCAGATCCTCCTTCTCGCAGGTTATGGTATGATCCTCTGCGTAGCAAGGAGCGGAGTCAAGACTTCCGAACCAAACGAAAGGAAAGCAGAAAGTGTATAAATTCATAGTAGTAGGCGGCGGTACATCAGGTCACATCAATCCCGCCATAACGATCGCAGATGCGCTCAAGGAATTCTATAAGGACAAGGGCGGCTGCGAGATCATCTTTACGGGCAGGAATGAAGGACTTGAAGGCGAGCTTGTCCCTAAGGCGGGTTATACCCTCAAGAATGTTACGGCCAAGCCGTTCCCGATGAAGCCGAGCGTTAAGCTCCTTAAGGCTTTACAGGCTCTCAATACAGGTAAGAAACAGTGCAAGAAACTCATAGAAGAGTTTAAGCCTGATGCCGTTATCGGTACGGGCGGATACGTATGCGCACCGCTCCTTCTCGAAGCTGAAAAACTCGGTGTTCCGGTCATCCTTCATGAGGCAAATGCCTTCCCGGGACGTGCAAATAAACTCCTCGGAAATAAAGCTGATCTTGTTCTTACGGGTTTTGAGAGCATCGGTGCTTCTTTCCCGAAGGCCAAGAAGATCGTCTATACGGGTAATCCGATCAGGAGCGTGATGAAGAACGTCGATCGCGCTGCATCAAGAGAAAAGCTCGGTCTCAAGGAAGGCGACAAGCTCGTTTTCGCGATGGGCGGAAGCCTTGGCGCAAAGACATTGAACGATTTTGTCCTTAAGATCGCCTCCGATGAGAAGTATAAGGATGTCAGATTCGTCCTCGGTGCCGGAAAACAGCAGGGCAAGGAATTCGCACCTGAGAATGTTCCTTCAAATCTGACGATCAAATCATATATCGACGATCCGCAGACTTATCTGTCGGGCGCTGACATCTGCATTACAAGAGCAGGTGCGGTCACTTGTGCAGAGGTTGCAGCAGTAGGCGCATGCTCAGTAATGGTGCCTTATCCGTTTGCAGCTCATGATCACCAGACATTCAATGCCAAGGCTTTTTCCGATATCGGAGGTGCTATTCTTGTGCCTGATGCCGAAGTTAATGAGAAACTCGGCGGAGTCATCGATGATCTTTTGAATAATCCTTCCAAGTGTGATTCAATGAGAAGTAATGCCGTAAAGCTTGCGGTATATGACTGTGACGAGAGGATCACAGAAGCGATAGATGAGGTCTTGAGATCAAGATGAAGATGGACGACGATTATCTGAATAAGTTGTTCGACAAGGACGAAGACGAGACGGCTTCCGATGACGGGAAGGCGTCTTCTTCTGATGCTCCGGACAAAGGATCGGATAAAGCCTCCAAAAAAGAAAAGACTGAAGAAAAGCAACCTAAGCTTCCGAAGATCGATCTCGATATCAAGAAACTTGCCAGAAAAGCCGGCGTCGGTCTTGCAGGTCTTATAACAAAGACTGAGAAGAAAGCTGAGGAATATAAGCGTGAGAAGGAACTTCGCGGTCCTTCGATCCCTCTTTCGAAAAGAGAATATCTGCCGAATTTTCCGATGAGCTTCAAGGGAGTCCTTACGGTGTTCCTCTGCATATCCGTACTGTTTCTTATCCTGAGTGTCATCTTTATGCCGATGTTCAGGGTCAAGAAGGTAGTTGTTACGGGCAATATCGTCCTCTCGAAGGATCTGCTCATGGAAGAAGCGAATATCAAGTATGATTCGCACCTTTGGTCAGGTATCAGCGGCAATATCATCGACATCATCAAGATGGACTACGGCAAGGTCGAAAAGCGTATGCTCGAGCAGGATCCGCACATCAAGAATATAAGGATAACATCGAGCATCCCGTCTACTATTAAAATAGAAGTAGAAGAAAGAAATAAGATAGCATATATAAAGATGCCGGACGGCTATGCCGCCATCGACGATGAAGGAACGGTAATAGAGCTCGAAGTAATGCAGGATGACGGCTTGAGCCACGCAGTTATTTCGGGTCTTGAAGTATCCGGAGCGGTCTTGTCCGAGAAGATCGAGATCAAGAACGAGAATGACTACAAGAAGGCGATAATCGTACTGGGCGCGATCCTGACATCCGACATCAATGGTGAGAAATCGGAATACGATATGTTCTCGAACGTGCGTGAACTCAGGATGATCCCGGGCGGTGACATATTCCTTACGATAATCCTTCCTACCGGCAATGAGTTCCAGGTCAAGCTTAAGAATATCGAGAATATCAACGAGAAGATGCTGTGGCTGCGATATGCGATAAGCAAGGGAACTTTTGATGATCTGCCCAACGGAACCTTTGATATGACCGGTGATGAGTATATCTACCGCGAATACAGGTAAAGTAAGAGAGTTGGAAAAAATATTTAACAATAATGAAATATTACTCCGTTTTTGTATTGAAGGTGTACTATATTTAGGGTACAATTCAAGTTGTTGTACTATATGTTGATAATTTTGGATAGTAACACTGTTAAATATAAGACTGGAGGACAAAGGTATGTCAGAGAACAAACGTGGTTTTGTGCTGGATGATGAAGCATTTGCTACTATAAAAGTAATCGGAGTCGGCGGCGGCGGCTGTAATGCAGTTGACCGTATGATCGACAGCGGAGTTCAGGGCATAGACTTCATAACCATCAATACTGACAATCAGGATCTTGCAAGATCCAAAGCTCCTATCAGGATTCAAATAGGCGAGAAGGTAACAAGAGGATTGGGCTGCGGTGCTGATCCGAGCGTAGGCGAGAAGTCTGCAGAAGAGTCAAGAGACGAGATCGCAGAAGCTATCAAGAATACGGACATGCTCTTTATCACGGCAGGCATGGGCGGTGGTACCGGTACAGGTGCTGCACCGGTAGTCGCACAGATCGCACAGGAACTCGGAATCCTTACAGTTGCCGTTGTTACAAGACCGTTCACGTTCGAAGGACCAAGAAGAAGCCAGAACGCTGAGCGTGGTATCAGAGAACTCGAGAAGTACGTTGACTCCCTTATCGTAGTAGGCAACGACAAGCTCCTCGAAGTAGTAGACGAAGACACATCCATCGAGGATGCATTCAATATGGCAGATCAGGTATTGAAGTTCGGTGTCGCAGGTATCTCCGACCTCGTAGCTATCCCTGGTTTGATCAACCTCGACCTTGCAGACGTAAGACGTATCATGACAAAGGCAGGTATCTGTCACATGGGTATCGGTCGTGCTTCCGGTGAAGGCCGTGCAGCAAACGCTGTTAAGCAGGCTATCAACTCACCTCTCCTCGATACAACTATCGAGGGTGCAAGCGGCGTAATCGTTAACTTCACGGGCGGACGTAACATGAAGCTCCAGGAGATCGATCAGGCTGCAAGCGTAGTTCGTGAGTCCGTTTCCGATGACGCTGACATCATCGTCGGTGCTGTTATCGATGCTTCTCTCGAAGACGAGATCATGATCACGGTCATCGCATCCGGTTTTGAAAATTCAGTTAATGCTTCTGCTGGTCACAGAGCAAGCACATCCATTCTTTCGAGAAACAATCCTAACCTCGTAACAGAGCAGGCAGACAATAAGAGACAGCATCAGAATGCTACAAGAACAAGCTATCAGCCTGAGCCACAGCCGGCTCCTGTACAGCCTCAGCCTAAGGCAGCTGCTCCCGGTTTCCTCTTCGGTGACGATTCCGTCAACAGAAGACCTGAACCTAAGCCTGCACCTGCACCGGCTCCTGCACCTGTACAGCAGGCACCTGTTCAGCAACCTACAACAGTAGAGCCTGCTCCTCAGCAGCAGTATGCTCCTGTTCAGCCTCAGGTACAGCCTTATGCTAACCGTCAGCCTGCACCTGCTCCTCAGCAGGCAGCTCCTGTACAGCAGGGTGGAAGACCTCAGGCTAACGTATCTCCTACGCATCCTCAGAACGATCAGGCCAAGACAGCTAAGCCTTGGTTCATGTTCGGCAACAACAAGGATAATCAGTAAGAGAAGCGGACGGTAATGCCTAATGAGATGTCCAAAGTGCGGTGGTCCTGAAGATAAAGTTATCGACACGAGAACTGTCGAGAACAACAGTGTTATCAGAAGGCGAAGAGAGTGCCTCGGATGCGGACATCGTTTTACGACCGTTGAGCGCCTTGAAGGCATTCAGCTCATGGTTATAAAGAAGGATGGCACGAGGCAGCCGTTCTCCAGAGAGAAGATCATGAACGGACTCGTTTCTGCATGTTCGAAGAGACCTGTATCCAGTTCCGATCTTATAGATCTGGTCAACGACGTTGAACGCAAGTTGCAGGCCAAATACAATCTTGAGATACCTACCGAAGCCATCGGCGAGATGCTCATGGCAGGTTTGAAGAAACTCGACAAGGTTGCATATGTCAGGTTTGCATCGGTTTACAGAGACTTCACGAGCGTTGATTCCTTCGCTCAGGAAATATCGAAAATAAATGAGAAAAATCAGGACGACGGAGAGGTGAAACTATGAAGAAAGTACTTTTGGTCGATGATGATGCTTCAATCATTGAGATGAACAAGCTCTATTTTGAGCGAGAGGGTTACGCTGTTGCAGTTTGTATGCAGGGTGACAAAGCAGTCAGCACGTTCAAGGCTGCTTCTCCTGATATCATCATCCTTGATCTGATGCTTCCGGGTATGGATGGTACGGATATCTGCCGTGAGATCAGAAAGATCTCCGATGTACCGATCATCATGCTCACCGCTAAGACAGATACGTTCGATAAGGTTATCGGACTTGAGCTCGGTGCAGATGACTATGTATCCAAGCCTTTTGAACCTAAGGAACTCCTTGCAAGAGCAAAGGCAGTCTTGAGAAGAACTGCAAAGAGCGAGCAGGGTGCAGCCGGCGATCAGCAGACACCTGGTGATGCTTCCGAAGTAGTTACTTATCCCGGCTTCATAGTTGATAAGGCTCGTTACATCGTAACGATCGACGGCAAGGAGATCTATCTCCCGCCTAAGGAATTGGAACTTCTTTTCTTCCTTGCATCTAATCCTAACAGAGTATTTACGAGAGAACAGCTTCTCGAGAATGTTTGGGGTTATGATTTCTACGGAGAGTCAAGAACAGTAGACGTTCACATCAAGCGTATCAGAGAGAAGATCGAGAGCCCTGACAGAGAAGACAGTTGGTGCATCAAGACTGTTTGGAGCGTAGGCTACAAGTTTGAGACAAAATAATTAAGATCTTCAGGTCGGAGCAATGGCACAGAATGCAAAGAAGCAGACGGCAAGTCTGGCGACAATTGTATCTTTAATAATGATCATCAGCACAGTAATAGTTTTTACTGTGCTTCTTTTTCTGTCTTATGAAAAGCTGAGTGCGAGTACAAAAAAAGAGAATAAAGAGAATGTACACAAATACAGCGAGCTTTTTGCGGCTGAGATCGATGCCGTTATCGACGGTGACCGGGATTTTGAGAAGGATGTTCATAAGATGAAACTCCTCCAGGATTCTGTTAACAGTATTATGAATTTTTCGAAAGGTTCAATTTACATCATTGATGAAGATTACAGTGTCATTTATTCGAAGGAGAAGGATGAGTTGAATTATGAATTCAACTTCAGAGATCTTGCGGAGAATCCGGGTAATGTAGTACGTCGTGAGTATGATTCCAGCAATTACATCATTTATGATTCCGCTCCTATTGGTGATACGGGACTTACTGCCGTTTATGCGTCTGTTTTTGATGTGGCCCAATCTTTCGATCAGTTTAAGAATATCATTGTATTCCCGGCTCTTATAGCTATCATAATCGCGCTTGTATTGTTCCTTCTCGTTGTACGTCTTTCCTATACACCATTAAGAGAGATGTCACGAGTTATGATCAAGGTATCCGAAGGCGATCTGTCCGAGCGAGTCGATGACAAATACTGCAGCACGGAGGAGATAAAGACTTTGTCTGCTTCATCAGACCTCGTAATGATGGCAGATACCCTTAATGATATGATCACTAAGCTCGAAAATCAGGAGAAAGACCGTCAGATATTTATCTCCAGCGTTGCTCACGACATAAGGACGCCGCTTACATCCATCAACGGATTTGTAACGGCTATGATGGACGGTACTATCCCGCCTGAGAACTACGATAAGTACATGGGTCTTATCAAGAAAGAAGTCAACAGGATCAGGGAACTTGTTGTTTCCATGACGGAGGCTTCCTCTCTTGCTCACGTAGATCCTGACGATATGGAGAAATTCCCTCTTGATGATGTTATCAACGATATCGTAAGCAATCTCGAGCCTCAGCTCGGAGAGAAGAATATCGAGTGTGAAGTAAGACTTTCCCAGGACCCTAAGGCAAAGTGGTGCTACGGCGAAGCACAGCAGCTCTGCCGCGTAGTCCAGAATATCATTACAAATGCGATCAAGTTCACTCCTGAATCAGGCAGGATCCTTGTTACGACCGAGCCTGACAAGAGTGAGAAGAAAGTATATATCGCCGTAGAGGATTCCGGTATCGGTATCCCTAAGGAGAAGCGCTCACGTGTTTTTGAGAGCTTTTACAAGGTCGATTCATCCAGAACAAAAGAGGGCTTCGGCCTTGGTCTTTTTATCTGTAAGCAGATCCTTCAGGGTCACGGACAGGGTATCCGTGTTGATGAAGGTGAAGAACTGGGCGGTGCAAGATTCGTATTCTCGTTCCCTATGGCACCGGAGGATGCATGAGATATTCCCTGAAGCGCAAGAAGGAAGTTGCACAGCAGGCTTACGATACATTGGATAAGACTTTCCCGGATGCATGCTGTTCGCTCGATATAGATGAGCCGTATTTCTTTATGGTAAGAGCCATATTGTCGGCCCAGTGTACCGATGTGCGTGTAAACAGGACGGTCAAGGAGCTTGAGGAAGTTGTATCAACTCCTGAAGAGGTCTTGGAACTCGGCGAGGAGAGACTTGCTGAGATCATAAAGCCATGCGGCCTTTATAAAGCGAAAGCTAAAAATATCATCAGATCGACAGATATCTATATAAATGAGTGGGGTAAGACTGTCCCCACAGATATCGATATGCTCGTGAAATGTCCGGGTGTGGGAAGAAAGATCGGCAATCTCCTTCTGGGAGAACTCTACGACATACCTGCGCTCGTTGTGGATACACACTTTAAACGTGTAGCGGGAAGACTCGGCCTTACTGAGAGTTCTGATCCGCCTAAGATAGAAAAAGACGTATCGATGCTCATCGATGCATCAAAGTGGAATCGTATGGGCCATCTCTTTGTCGAATTCGGCAGGAAGATCTGCGATGCGAGAAATCCTCTCTGTTCCGAATGTCCTCTGAGTGAAGTGTGCAGGGAGAAGAGGCTATGATAACAAGATCTCTGAAGGACCCTGTTACCAAGATCTACGGCATAGGCGAAGCTGTAGCGAATAAGCTCGCCGGTATCGGCGTGACCAATGTCTTTGATCTTTTGAACCTTTTCCCAAGAAAATACGAAGACTGGTCTTCGTTAGATAAGCTTTACGGACTAAGCGACGGACAGCTCATAACCTTCAAGGGAACAGTCCGCGCTGTCGGAAATATAGAACGTTACGATAAGCTCCAAAAGTGCAAGGTCGTCGTGTCTGATGACTATGGTACGATCTCGATCACTTTTTTCCACGGAAGATATGTCGCTTCCGAGATGAAGGTTGGTGACGAGTATTTCTTCCGCGGTGTCCTTACGACATTCAGGGGCAGCTTTCAGCTCGTTAATCCCCAGAGGATAAAGGCAGATAAGATGGGTGACGGATATATCCGTCCCGTATACAGGCAGACTGCGGGCATTACGAGCAAGCAGATAGAGGCATGGATGGGATTTGCTCTTCGCGATTATTCGAATCTTCTCGAAAACATCCTTCCTGCCAAGCTCATATTGGACGAAGACCTCTGTTCCGTTAAGGAAGCCTATAAGTATGTACATAAGCCGGAATCATTCTCTCAGATTGGCATGGCTCGAAAAAGGCTCGCATACGACGAACTTGCCTGCTACGATTACGGATTAAGACGTGCTTATTCAGGCAGCGAAAATACAGGTCATGCATTTAAGATCGTCCGCAATTCGGCTTCACAGAGTACGGTCAAAGGGATCGTTGATTCGCTCCCGTTTGCTCTTACGGATGATCAGAAGAAGGTAATACGCGAGATCTTTACTGATATGGCATCTGACAAACCGATGAACAGGCTTGTCCAGGGTGACGTAGGTTCCGGTAAGACGTGCGTGGCTGCTGTTGCGATGGCAGCGGTAGCGGCAAGCGGAAGACAGGCTTGTCTCTTGGCACCGACAGGCGTTCTTGCCAAGCAGCACTATGATACTGTCTCTGCATTTTACAAAGATACCGATATCAAGGTCGTATATCTCCATGGCGGTATGAAAGCCAAGGAAAGAAATGAGACTCTCGCGATGATAAAGAGCGGTGAAGCGCACGTAATAATAGGAACGCATGCCGTGATCCAGAAGGATGTCGAGTTCTATAATCTTGCGCTGTTTATCACGGATGAACAGCAGCGATT
>CADCPU010000289.1 GCA_902803365.1 Oscillospiraceae bacterium | reverse complement strand
GCAGATCGCTCTGACCTTATCAGCCAGAACGAGGTACTCTGCTTCGCTTAAGTCCTTCTCGCGAAGGATGACGGCTTTGGGTGAGTTTCTGCATATCCGGTCGATCCTCAGAAGGAAGTCATCCCTGCAAAGCTTGCGGTTTGTCACGCATATCAGCTCAGACATAGAGGTAGTCGTTAAGGACAGGCTGGAGGCCTTCGTCCGAGATATCGTCATACATTGCCTTCAGGCTTCTGCCGTCTTCTATCTCGAACTGTTCGTCGCCTGAGTTGCCGTCCTGCTCCTTTCCGGAATACTTGCTCTCGTGATCGCCGATGCCTGTCGACACGCCTGCCGAGACTTTGGTCGCTGCGATCTTGACTATGCCGTTACGGAATGTGGCACTCTCTCTTGAAGAGACCGTGATCCCGACAAAAGGGAGGAAGATCCTGTAGGCACAGAGCACCTGACAGAGCTGCTTCTCGTGAACGTCAAGAGGATTGATCCTGTCGTTATTTACGATAGGACGAAGGCGAGGGCACGAGAGGCTCATCTCAGCATGAGGGTATTTCCTCTGGAGATAGTAGACGTGCATCGCGGATGCGAGGGCGTCTTTCCTGAAGTCGGAAAGCCCCAAGAGAGCGGAGAAAGCAACACCTCTCATTCCTGCCATGAGTGCGCGCTCCTGGGCATCGAACCTGTATGGCCAGACGCGCTTATGTCCCATAAGATGGAGCGTCTCGTATTTGTCTCTGTCATATGTCTCCTGGAAGACGGTCACGTAGTCTGCGCCGCATTCGTGGAGATACCTGTATTCGTCGGTGTTTACCGGATAAACTTCAAGGCCGACGAGCCTGAAGTATTTTCTCGCGATCTTGCAGGCTTCACCGATGTACTTTACGTCGCTTGCGGTGCGGCTCTCGCCTGTTAAGATCAGGATCTCTTCCATTCCGCTCTTGGCGATGACTTCCATCTCTTTTTCTATCTGATCGAAAGAAAGCTTCATCCTCTTTATGTGGTTATAGCAGTTGAAACCGCAGTAAACGCAGTAGTTTTCGCAGTAGTTTGCTATATAAAGCGGCGTGAAGATATACACGGTGTTACCGAAGTGCTTTGAAGTCTCAAGGCGGGCTTTCTCGGCCATCTGCTCGAGGAATGGTTCCGCGGCAGGCGAGAGGAGAGCCTTAAAGTCTTCTATCGAACATGTCTCGTGATCAAGTGCGGCACGGACATCGCGCGCCGTATATTTGGTATAGTCGTATGAATCCATCTGATCCAATACCTTTTGGCATACGTCGGAGTTGATGATCTCCATGCCTTCCATATATTCCATATGGTTGGTGCGGACAGAAGGATCGTTCTCGAGGCGGTGCTTGCGTTCCAGGGCCTCGGGTGAGAGATATTCAGAATCTACCAGAAATAAGTTATCCAAGATCTGTCGCCTCCCTTAGTCTCTTAAAAATCCAGTGAGAGGGTCGGATGCTGAAGCTCCGCGGGTCAACACGCGGCCGAGTCCGGCAAGGTAAGCCTTGCGGCCTGCTTCGATCGCGAGCTTAAAGGCTGATGCCATAGCAGGGAGGTCTCCTGCAGTAGCAAGAGCTGTGTTGGCCATGATGGCAGCAGCGCCCATCTCCATTGCTTCGCATGCCTGGGAAGGCTTTCCGATACCTGCGTCGACAATGATCGGAAGGTCGATCTCGTCTATGAGGATCTGGATAAAGCTCTTGGTCGCAAGTCCGTTATTTGAGCCGATCGGAGCCGCGAGTGGCATGATCGTAGCTGCGCCTGCTTCCTTGAGGTCGCGGGCGACATTAAGGTCCGGATACATATAAGGCATTACGATGAAGCCTTCGTTGGCGAGTGTCTCCGTTGCTTTGATCGTCTCGTAGTTATCGGGCAGGAGGTACTTGGTGTCCTTCATGATCTCTACCTTGACGAAGTCGCCGCAGCCGAGTTCACGGGCGAGCCTTGCGATCCTGACTGCTTCCTGAGCATTTCTGGCTCCGCTGGTGTTGGGAAGGAGAGTTACTCCCTCAGGGATGTAATCGAGGATGTTCTCTTTATCCGTTGTGTTGGCGCGTCTTACAGCGAGCGTGATGAGCTCTGCGCCTGCGTCTTTTACTGCTGCTTCTATGAGTTTAAGGGAGTACTTTCCGGAGCCCAGGATAAACCTTGAATTGAACTCTCTTCCTCCGATGATAAGTTTGTCGTCCATATTATGCCTCTTTCATGTCTGTTATTATTCTTAGCGCCATGTGAGCTTCGTGAGCCGCGCAGACGGTGACTCTCGTCGACAGGAGTCCGATGCCGTCGTTAACGTCGCTTTTGAGGTCGCCGCACAGGTAGAACCTGTCAGTCATCTTGCGTGTCTTAATGAGGTTCGCGCTCTCAAATCCCGCCATTCCGGATCCTGATACAAGGCGGACCTTTTTCATCTTGGTCAAGACTGTATCGACTATCATGGCCTTGGCCTCAGGATCATCGAATGCTTCGCAGATGATGTCCGCATCCTTGTAGATCTCCGGAATGTTCTCTTCAGTGAGCTTCGTGTCATAAGCTTCGATCTTTATATAAGGCGCGATCTCAAGAAGATTGGCGGTAAGGGCAGAAGCCTTCGGCTGTCCGATCTGGTCTGCCTTGTACTGCTGACGGTTTAGGTTGGTGATATCGACTCTGTCAAAGTCTGCGATGATGAGCCTTCCGACGCCTGCTCTCGCGAGCATTATCGCGATGTTGGAGCCTAATCCTCCAAGGCCTGCGATTCCGACCGTTGCACCTTCGAACTTGGATTGGATATCGGATCCTACTCTGTCGCAGAGCGCATTGTACATCTCTTCTTTTGTGGGAATCATCAGCCGCCTCCGACAAAGCTTACGACTTCGACGACGTCGCCGTCTTTAAGTATCGTATCGGCATAATCTTTTTTGGAAACTATCTCCTGATTGATCTCTACAGCGATGTGCTTTGGATCGTAATCAGTCGTGCTCAGATAGTCCTGTAGTGTCTTGCCCGAGACATCGATTTCTAGGCCATTGATCTTTATCATAGGTCACCTCCGCAATAAAAAAGAAGTTCCCATGATCTGGAAACTCCCGCGGATAGCAATATTGTTATCTCCCTACGTTGGCATTATCCAAATCAGGTTAACGGTTTGAAGGTCTAATCCCTCATCTCAGCCTGTCATACAAGCACCCGTGTTCTTTTGTCACGCATATTATACATCTCCGAAAAGCCCTGTCAACATTACGTTTGGATTGTTGCAGTATTAAGACTTCATTAATATAGTTGTGCTTAAAATATTTAATGATATAATCATATCAATCGGCCGTGAGAACAAAATGACCGATTGGGACACAAAGGAATAGGTAGTTGACACGGAGGAAACGCGAATGCATTATATCGAATTACTCGGCAACGAGATCGGTGATGCTGTCACTATGGAATCTGTTGTTGCTTCCAGGGGAGCAATGATGACCATCATACCACTTTCCATCATCGTCATGATCCTTCTGGCGGGCCTCGTAATGATGCTGCTGAAGGAGCACAAGGCTAAGAAGAACAGCGGTATGTAAGTAAGATCAGCAAACAAGAAATGACCGGACCAATCAAGGTTCGGTCATTATTTTTTTGCTCGAAAAAGCGGATGCTTCAAAAATGAAACATCCGCCTATATGATCAATAAGGAAGTATCCTTGCCTCGACACACCTCTCGGTGAATTCCGGGCTTCCGGTAAAGCCGAAGACTACATCCGCGCGGGGCGTTCCAGATGCCATGACGGTGAGCCAGTAGTCAGATCCATCTGCGTCAGGCTCGCGGTCCATGAATGTAGCGTAGAGTCTGTTCAAGAACTCTTTGTCGGATACACCGCAACCGGTCATCTCATCAGAGAGGAAGAAGGCAGCGCCTACAAGTTCTCCTGTTACGTTAAAGTTGGCAAGCTCGGATGCCCAATACTGCTTTCCTTCTTCATCGTAGCTTCTTCCGAGTGCTGTTGTGTACATACGCTCGACAAAGGCATATGTAAGTTCTGTCGGCTCGATCTTGCCGGACGGCTTAAGGTCTCCGCCTGAGCGTATACCGTAGGATGCGCAGGTGTCTGCCCACTCCTGAGAGAAGATAAAGCCGTTTGCGACAGTTACGCGGTCCATCGTTCCTGTCTGAAGCTGAGTAAGCCAGTAGTTTAATCCTTCTTCTTCAGGGTCACGTCCGAAGAATGTCTTGTAAAGGATCGTTACGAACTCG
>CADCPU010000288.1 GCA_902803365.1 Oscillospiraceae bacterium | reverse complement strand
GATGCGGATACGAGGGTATACAAGGTATACGTCGCTAATGGTGATATCCTTGATATCGATGGTGTCATCAAAGTAAGCGGCGCGAAGAATGAGCAAGTTGATCTCAGTATTCCGGATGCGCCGGATGGTCTGACATATAAATGGTATAGATATGATGAAGCCCATAATGCGCTCGTAGGACCGTATGGTACCACATCGAAGATCTCTGTTGAGGTCGCAAGACTTGAGAAGTATCACTGTCTTGTATCGGACGGTACGCTCTCCCGGTGGGTTACTTTCGAAGTATCGGTCAAGAATAACCTTAAGGTCAAGCTCTCTGATGACGGTACTGTCGAGATCCCTTATGGAAGCGATTATACGATCACTCCGACCGTAACTGCAGATGATACCGAAGGCATCTCATATGAGTGGTTCATGAAGTATTCTGACGGCACATACGGATATAGTTCCGGTAATAAGGCCAGCTTTGATATCAGCAGGCTCTATTCAACTCGGACATATAAAGTAGTAGTTACTGATATATACGGCAACAAGGCCGAGGATGTCGTTACGGTAGTCCCGAGAGACAACTACTTCAGTATGTCATATCCAAGCGGATACACAGATCCTACGATGAAGGTAGGCAGCGGTGTCACATTTACATTTGATTACGAGGTCGATCCTCTCGATGTGGAGCCGCAGATATCGATAAAATGGTATAAGATCGCGCAGGGATACAGCGGCGGTCAGACTACTTATCTGCCTTATTTGATCGAAGGCGAAAATACTAACAGGTTGGAACTTTCGAATCTCAGAGGAAGTTATCAGCGATATAAGGCTGTGATGGCTGACCAATACGGGAATAAAAGAGAGTTATACTTTACGGTCACGATGGATAACCAATTCCTTGCATCGACAGATGAAGTCGTTGTAGTTACTCCGGGTGCGGATGTTGACCTCAAGATCAATGTTGAGGCAATTGATAAGGACGGTCTGAAGTTCAATTGGGAGAAGCGGATTTATGATAGTGATCTGGTATATTCATCTCCTGAGGAGATCGATAACGATTCTGATACGCTCCATCTCGAAAACGTGACAGAACATGCCGTGTATGGCGTTCATGTATATGACGGATATAACAACAGTGATTATCTTGAGATCGAGGTTTGTCCGAATGCGGAGATCACGGTCGCTGAGTCAAAGGTAAGTATTGAAGTTGATCCTACTCAGAGAACTCTACTTGATCCTAAGGTTACATCAACCGGAAATTACACTTACACATGGTATGTTTATGATGAAAGCCCGAGGGCTTATGTGATCATGGACGACGTTAAGACAGCCAAGTATACAACGCCTGCTTTGAACTATCACATAAAGCCAAAGTACAAGGTCCGCATCATGGATGAGTACGGAAACTTCAAGTGGGTAGAGTTTTCATTGTGGGTAGACAATCAGTTCGAGATCACCGGTAACGGAGACAAGCTCATTAAGCAGGGTCAGTCCGTAGATCTTAAGGTCACTGTCAGTGGTAAGGATACAAGACTTGGCAAGGTATGGTGGGAAGAGCGTACATCGGACGAAGTTATTCAGCGCTATGGCAGTTCAACGGTATCCGGTGAGAAAGAATTGACACTCCACGTCGATAATGTACAGAAAACAACTTATTACGTTTGCTATTGCTACGATTATTACAGGTCATATGCATACTCTTGCGGATTTGCTGTTGTCGTCAAAGGTAATGACGGCTTGAAAAACGATTGGATCGAACATTATGACTACCCTGATCTGAAGGTCGGATCGACCATTACGCTTGATATGGGTATCGAGCCGGCTGATGATCTTATCGTTTCCTGGTACGATGATTCGGAACTTACGAGCTTGACAAGAGACATAGTCATCCATAACGGCAATAACGATTATCGCTGCAAAGTTAAGGACAAGTACGACAACTGGGAGGATCACTCTTTCCACATCAACGGTTCGTACGATGCACAGCCGACATCTACGCCAACACCTCCTGCAACTGCTACTCCTGCTGCAACTGCAACACCTAAGGCAACGGCTACTCCAAAGGCTACCGCAACACCTAAGGCGACCGCAACTCCTAAGGCGACTGCAACACCGGCGGCAACGGCAACACCTAAGCCGACTGCAACGATCAGTGCCAAGCCTACGATGTCTCCAACGGCTGCACCGACTGCTGAGCCTCAGGTAACAGCTACTCCTACACCTACGACAGCACCTTCCGATCCTAAGGAAAAGGCTGCTCAGCAGGTCAACGATTTTGTAGGTCGTATCTACAAGTACATCCTCGGAAGAGAGCCTGAGGCAGAGGGCCAGGAGTTCTGGGCATCCGAGCTTCTCGGATTCAACAGATCCGGTGCCGAAGTCGCGAACGGCTTCCTCTTCAGTGAAGAGTTCCTCAACCGCAACACGACGGATGAAGAGTTCGTAACGATCCTCTACAACACCTTCTTCGGAAGAGAGCCTGACGAGGGCGGACTTGCTTATTGGCTCGACCAGCTCAAGACAGGCACGATGGACAGAGCAACAGTCGCAAGCGGATTTGTCTACTCCAAGGAGTGGGCTAACACCTGCGCCGAGTACGGCATCGCATCCGGTTGCGATACACAGCCTGATATCGAGATCGAGCCGACACAGCTCACATTCGACTTCGTAAGCAGGATCTACGAGCGCGCACTCGGCAGAGAAGCTGAGAAGGAAGGCCTCGATTACTGGTCACGCGAGCTCGCAAACTACAGGATCACGGGCGAGCAGGTGGGCGCGATGTTCTTCATGAGTGAAGAGCTCACGAACCAGAACCTCAATAACGGCGAATTCATCAACAGGCTCTACGCGACATTCCTTGACAGAGAAGCAGACGCAGACGGCCAGGCATACTGGGTAAGCGTCCTTGAGCAGGGAACAGACCGCTTGAGCGTTGTAATGGGATTCACGAGAAGCCCTGAGTTCACAGACAAGTGCGTCGATGCAAGGATCAAGCCTTACTGATCTTATCGAAAACACTGAAATAAAAACGGCCGGTCCCTCAACACTGGGGATCGGCCGTTTTATACTTTTTGGCAACGCGCTCGCGAAAAAGCCCGCAATGAGTATTGCACCTTCGCGCAGAATCATTTATCTTATTCTCAAAGAGATTTTATCTTTGGCGGAGGTGTGTTATGGGTCATGATTATCAGGAACGCGAAGTAACTTTTACGAGAGAAGGCAAGAAGATCTACGGCAAGCTGTTCATGCCGGACGTTGACGGCAAGCCGCCGCTCGTTATCATCTGCCACGGCTTTGCGGGCAACCACGAAGGTGTGCTCGATTACGCTGCCGTTTTCGCGCGCGAGGGCATCGCTGCCTACGCCTTTGACTTCATCGGAGGCGGACCTGACATCAAGAGCGACGGAATTATGCTCGACATGACCGTCTTAACAGAGGCTCGCGATCTTGATGTCATCATCGACGGATTCATCGCAGCAGGCGAGATCGATCCTAACAACATCTTCCTCATGGGTGAGAGCCAGGGCGGCTTCGTCTCGACCTATGTCGCCGCATCGCGCCCGTCCGACATCCGCGCGCTCGTCGCATTCTTCCCGGCCTACGTCATCCAGGACGACTCCAAGGCGCGAATCGAGGAGTTCGGCACCGAGCTTCCGTCGATCAATGTCATGGGCATGCAGATCAGCGTCCACTACGGCCTCGATGCCACGTCTTTTGATATCTACGAGAAGATGAAGGCCTACGACCGCAAGGTCCTGATACTCCACGGCACAGTCGACCGCATCGTGCCGCTCTCTTATTCCGAACGCGCCGCTAAGACTTTCCCGTCTGCCCGGCTCATCACATTCGAGGGAGCCGATCACGGCTTTGGCGGCGCCGACCGCGAGAAAGCAACCCGCCTCGCTCTCGACTTCGTCCGCTCCAACCTAGGTTGACCGCGGCGCCTCTTCTAAGTAAAATTATATGGATAATTAACTGTGAGGGGACAAGAAGTGGCTAAGAAGAACGAAGATCTTTTATTCGATCCCGCGACTCGAGCGGACCGCCCGGTGCTGAACCAAAAGGACACACCGGACTTCATCAACCTTGCCACGCACTACAAGGACTCGGGCCGCGAGCTCGAGAAATACGAGTCCCTCCAATTCACTGACGGCTCCGTCGATTTCCGCAACCGCTTCGAAGACGAGGCGATCGTCCGCGGTCAGGTCCAGCCCAGCGCCAAAGGCCCGAACCCCGTATCCGG
>CADCPU010000287.1 GCA_902803365.1 Oscillospiraceae bacterium | reverse complement strand
TCTTCAAGTTCTTCGGATAATGTCTTTGTGTATCTGAAGTTGGAAGGCATATCATTGTAATCACTTACTATGAGTCCGCCGATACTCGGGTTCTTCGTCTCATAGTCATCATCGGTTATGCCGTAGTTACCGATCAAAGGATATGTCATAACGACCATCTGGTCTGTATAAGACGGATCCGATACGATCTCCTGGTAACCTACCATCGAAGTATTGAATACGATCTCGCATACGCGCTCGACATTAGCGCCGAAGCCGTAACCGATGTACTCACTTCCATCCTCAAGAACGATTTTGCGATCTGCTGATTTCATGTGTCACACTCCTGTAAAAAAGACGCCACAACAGGGCGACAACTCGCCATGAGTGAACGTCTTTGCCCATACTTAATAAGAGATTCTAGCAATCAGACCCTATAGTGTCAACTGAGGTTTTACACAAAATAATTACTGTTTTCCGCCTTTTGTTCAGACGGTTATGTCACCCGTCACCGCATCGAGATATTTGACAAGATCTTTTGCTTTCATCCTGATCTGAAGTCCCCTCTGGCCGCCGCTTACGGATACGTCGTCGATGAGATCGATCATCTCGTCAAAGAAGGTTGGGAACTTCTTTTTCATGCCCACCGGAGAACAGCCGCCCCTGATGTAGCCCGTAAGTCCCAGTATCTCCTTGACCGGGATCATCTCGATCCTCTTCTCGCCTGCAAGCTTAGCCGCCTTCTTAAGGTCGAGCTCGTCATCTACCGACAGGCAGAAAACATAGTAGTTCTTACCCTCGCCCTTCGTGACCAAAGTCTTGAACACTTCTGCATAAGGAAGGTTCAGGAACTCAGCGACGTGATGACCGTCCAGGTCATTCTCATCGAACTCGTACTCGAGCGCTTCATATTCGATGCCTGCCGCCGTAAGCTCGCGCATGGCATTTGTCTTCTTAATCCCTGACATCTACTGCCTCCTCCGCGAAAGTCAGGAACACCTTCGTTCCCACTCCCGTCTTAGATTCTATCTTAATACCGACACCGATCATATCACAAGCCTTCTTACAAAGGTACAGACCGATACCCGTCGATTTCTCGAATTTCCTTCCGGTATAACCCGTATATCCCTTTTCGAAAATACGCGGCAGATCCGCTTCGCTTATTCCGATACCCTGATCTTCGATCGTCAGGAGATTGCCCTCAGCCCTAATGGTGATCGAGCCATTGTTCGAATACTTAAGCGCATTCGACATGATCTGGCCCAGGATAAAGCGTATCCACTTCCTGTCAGTCGTGACCACGCACGGCTTCGCCTCGTAATCCATACCGATGCCCTTGCCGATGAACTGAACTGAGAACCTTCTAATAACTTCTTTAATCACATCATTAAGATCCACCTGCTCGATGACAAGATCGTTGCTCTCAGAGCCGAGCCTTAAGAAGTTCAATACCATCTCGACATAGTCTTCGATGTGTGTAAGTTCGCTTCGGATCCTGGCTCTGTCGTCATCGTCTTCCATGTCTTCCGTGATGAGGCTCATGGCAGCGATAGGCGTCTTGATCTGATGCGCCCAGGCCGTGAAATAGTCGACCATATCCTCAAACTTTTCCGCATCCGTCTCAACGAGCGTGCGCTTGCTCGAATACTGATCGAGCAAGACCCTCACGTATTCTTCCTCGATGGAATTTCTTGGCAGGAAATCAGTGCTCGGGATATTCTCCTCTACAAGCTCCCTTAAGATCGTCATCCTCTTGGAAAACTCCAGATAATCAAGGACGCCCAATACCGCGAGGATAAATCCCCACATAAGAGCAATGAATAGTATTACCTTAAAAGGCAGATCAAAGAGCCAGAACATTATGATCAACAGTACAAAAAGTACCAGGTTCAGGATAATGGTCTTGCGATTGGAGGCCAGATACGAACGGATATTACTCAATTATGTATCCCTGGCCTTTCTTGGTGGATATGAAATCAGTAAGTCCGGCAGCCTCGAGCTTCTTTCTCAGGCGGTTGACATTAACGTTAAGCGTATTCTCGTCAACAAAGCAGTCCTCATCCCAGAGCTTTTCCATGAGCTTTCTCCTGGATACGATCGAGGACTTGTTCTCGAGGAGCACCGTAAGGATCCTGTTCTCGTTCTTGGTAAG
>CADCPU010000286.1 GCA_902803365.1 Oscillospiraceae bacterium | reverse complement strand
CGTGACAGGCGATTACACTACAGACGGAAAAGCAAAAAATGAAACCATCTCCGTCGACGTTCTCGACAGAGCTGACTTCGATAAAAAGTATGAGACATCTACAGCGTTCGGTAATACTAACTAGAATGTACAATCACCATTTTTGCTCTCTGTAGGTGACAAGAACACCTGCAGAGAGCAATTCTCTTTTTTCTGTTCCAAATGATCCTTATTCAAACGTTCATCAAATACTACATAATTGCTATTTTGATTCAGGACTTTCCATTATCGGAGCCCCTTCATCAAGCCACGCGAGTACAGATTCTACCTGCCAAAATGTGTTCCCCTCAAATATCCTCGCTTCAAGGAATCTTTTCTTTATCACGTCCAGATCCGAATCGTAAGTTTCAAAAACACATTCCCATTCAAGAGGTTCTCCATCATCTGTAATAATAGTGTGATAGCTCAAATCGTTTTCATTTATAGCCCGCCACTTGTTGACAAAAAAGTGATTTTCGTGCTTCTCAACATCATACTGCGCTTCACACCAATACACAAAACCATTGAGATATAATGTGGCCTCTGTGAACCATCCTGTATCTATAAACTGTTCAAGATTTCCATTTATCATAATCCGTATACCTCCAAATACTTTTTATATTTTTTGTATATATCACTGTTTTCATAAGGAGAAATGCGACCGCCCATATACCGATTCAATTTTTTGTCAAACGTATGATAATGCAATACATATTCATGACGGTTACCTGTCAATTGAGGTTCAATATGATATCCTATCTCGATCACCGGATTGCAGCTATCATCATAGTCCCTCAACTCACGAAATGAATGATCAGGGTTTTCCTTGATATATTTTCTGTTTGGCGAATGCGAATAATCAGGCAGACCGTGTCTACCATCATTCCCGACGAGTACTTTAGCATCATATATCAACTTTACTGCTTTATACTCATCAGTTGTCACATGCCCGTTCTTCGCTACAGCTCCTCTTGAAGACATTATACATCACTCCTTCCCGGTATTGTTCCATCCCAGTTTATCAGTTTCGGTTGCCAATATGCTTGATATCGATCCCAATTCCCAAATGATTCTTTATACTTAACGAAACAAACATCATCATCCATTCCGTCAACGGGGTCTCCAACGCATATTATTTTTGTTTGCGGAAACCTTGAACGCAGTTCTTGATAACCCTTAATAAAAATCGGGGACGATTCCGGATTCTTTGTTCCTAGCGTTGAGATCATAAAAACACCCCCGTCTCTAAGGCCGGCAAAGCAAAGATCGTAAGTATCTGGCATTAGCCACCCGACAGTAGGAACTACTATCTTTCCATTCGTCTGCAAAAAAGCTCCTGACCATCGGTTGTCATATACAGCAGATAATAGCTGCTTGAAATCCATATTGATGTCCATACTAAAATCAAAAGAACTGACTGCATAGTATTTAGCTACTTTCCCTAAATAATTAATAGGATTATTGAAGGCACTGCGCAATCTGTCATCATAGCAGAAAGAATGTACTATCTTACGATTTGGACACTTGTCTTTTTTAGAAACATTTTTCATGTTGATCAGCCAAAGTCCATTATTCATTCTTGAGATATTGATTGGTTCCGGCTCTATAAAAGGGATATCATAAATATCTCTTTCAACATAATCAGGAAGCGGTCGTACTATTTTAATATATGTACTATTGTCATAAATCGGCATATTATTCACCTCGTAATGTGTAAGCATACATGCTAACAATATAGTGCAAAAAAATAACGGTTCGCTATCTATCAATCAATAAAACGATAACTGCCCTTCTCTATTGTAAGTATCTAAAATATTCAAATCCAACAACCTGTAGTAAGCAGCCTCAGCTGATACTTGAAACTTCTCAGACACCATCAAAGTCAACGATGAGGGATGATCTTGAATTGATGGAATGTCCGTTATCAGTTTTCTCACGGCCGTTTTCGGCATCAACAGGGCTGCTGAAAACTTATCCGCCTGCCATTCCATCCAACGCTCTTCATCCCATTCCTTTCTATTTCCTCCAAAATCAGACACTGATATTTCCCTGCATCGAATAAAAGGAGTGTCTGACTCAAAAAACGATAGTTGCAATGGATCATAATAAAAGTATTCGTGATGAAGAACCCAATGTCCCGCCTCATGTCCGCAAGTATAACGATAACGATTAATTTGCTTATCCTCTGTTAGAGAAGTATCAATGATCACTGTACCTGCGGAAGCTGAACAGAATTCCGCCTTATCAGTTTCGGGAACATACACCTGAACGCGTGAGGTATCATTAAACACTGTCATTCCGAGATATATACCCGAATTGCTCAAGTGTTGATAGTCGAGTATCAGTCCCAGATACTCCTCAAGAAACAGATCTATATTGAAGGGTTTTGGACAAGATAAGATCTCTGGACAATAATCGATCGCATACCCTTCTGCAATATCGTCGATTTCATACTTGCTTAAGATCGGAACACTCTGCTTGTTTCTTCTAAAATGATATTGTTGATACATATTATCCTTTTCTCTTCTTCAAGTCATCGACAAACCTCTGCCAATCCTGCTCATTTGCACCGAGATCTCTTGCAGTACGAAGAGCAGTAACGGCAGCTGTGTTTCCTTTTATATATCCGGGAAGATCCGGTGGCAAATCATTTTTCTTTTCTCCCGCCAAATCAAGCATTTGGATTTCTTCTTCTTTAGTCAACGCGAAATAATCAGATAGTATTTTGAGTTTGTCCATGACGGGTGCATTTCGCCGACCTTTCTCGATATCACTGATATACGGAGCTGTGACCTGAATAACCTCAGCAAGCTCTCTATAACTCACACCTTTCTCCATCCGTTTCGCATGAAGAAAATCTCCAAATGATTTGTAAGACATTTTTACCCTCCAAGAAGCATGTAAGCTACTATGCTTACATGCTATTACACTTATCTTCGCTTGTCAAGCGTTAAATACATATTTCTAGTTCATCTCTTATTAAGATCATCCAACATAGCACTTACAGTTTTCCGTGATAAAGGATGGATTAAACGTGGGCAAAGCTCAACCAACGGACCCAATACAAAAGTTCGATTGGACATATCGGGATGTGGAACAACAAGGTCATTTGTATCTATGACCAGTTCATCAAAGAACAGTATATCCATATCAAGAGTGCGGGGTCCCCAGCGGATCTCGCGCTTTCTGTCTGCGGCGTTTTCTATGTCGTGGCACAGATCGAGGAGCTCGAACGG
>CADCPU010000285.1 GCA_902803365.1 Oscillospiraceae bacterium | reverse complement strand
TCAAATTCAACATCTTCAAAGGAACCGTTGATATGCTTGATGTTCTTTACATTTGTATAGTAAACATAAGGATCCATGAGGTTAACGAGCGGAGTCTCAAGATTGGAGATCTGTTGAGCTGCTACGGTAAAATAATCATCCGTAAAGTTGCTCTTACCGTAATACATACCGTCAGTAAGCTCACCGAGCCAGATCTCTTTGACCGTTCCGTCATCCATTGTAAGTACAAAATGGAACATAGGATCATCAAGACCTTTTTCAGCAAGTTCTTCATCACTGAGATGTACGAATGATGAGATCTCCAAGTCAGAAAGCTCAGATATCATCCTGGAAAGTTCGGAACTCGTACCGTGCTTAATAGGACTTACCATATTGATCTCAGGAACATCCTTAGTTCCATCGCATGTAAGCTCGATATTAAGAGGTGTTATCATACTACTGCCCTTGCGCTCGAAAACAACATTGACCAGCTTCTGAAGTTCTGAACTGACCTTAACAATACCGCTGAAATTGATAAGCTCATAACCGCAGAATGTTCTCTTGGCTGATGCGACAGTATAAATATTATCATCACCTTCAACCTTGAAATAGCAAAGAGAAGGATCAACTGTCTCATTTCCGACATAGATCGTCTTCTCACCTTGAGATCTTGACTTGATCCTGATCGTATAATCAGGGTCCTGAAGACCAAAGTCAGCAAGATTAGGATCCTTTGCGTCTACTTTGGCATTTGCCTTAAAATCCAGAATTACCAAAAGAAATCTTGAGACAGCAGAATCAGAAGGAGCATTTATAACGGTTCCGTCACTTCCGCTGACTTTGAACGTCGTATTACCTTCGGAATCGGTACCCTGAGCCTCAAGTGTTATGGAATCCTGTCCCTTCTTGTCGACTACTACGGAATCAACATCGTTTGCTTCGATCTTGACGATAGACAGATCAACGACCTCTTCTCCTTCATTTGAGTTATTCTTAACAACAACTACGATGATCAGAGTAACGATAAGAAGCGCAAGTACTATGCCCGGGATAAGCAGGTTTTTAAGAGATTTCATTACACTACTCCCTCATCACAAATGCTTTCTTCTATGGTAAACGACAGCTGCGACAGTCACGCAAAGGATCGGGATCGCAGTAAGGAAGATGATGCTGAGGGCAGCAACAGATTCACTGTTGATCTTAGTAGAATCGATGGAATAATCAGCGATCGTCTTAGAAGGAACGTCAAGAGAGAGCTCCGGAGTGATAATACTGTTAAGGAGAGCCTTGATCGTTACGACGTTAGTATCGTTTACAGACACGGTTGACTGAGCAAGATAGTCGTCACTGGTCAATGTCGAAGTACCGAATACATATGCTTTCGCAGGGAAATTACCGGATATGATGCTGCTCATACCAATAGATATATTGCTGGCAATTACAGGCTCGTCAGAATTATTTTCAACATATGTAGCAGAATCAGATGTCAGGATACAAGGGGTAGCCTCAACTGACAATGATGTGCCCTGGTTAGAAGCTACAGGTCTTGCATTATAGTAAATGATGGCACCGTTCGAATTCGTAGAAGCCAATGCACCGTCAAGATTAGCTGCGTAGATCTTGCTGTCACTGCTGATAATATACTTAGGATCGTTATCCATTACGATACCGTTCATAAGCTTTGTATTGAATTCTGCAAGAACATTGTTCAGATTAGGAAACTCTTCATTTGCATTTTCGGATGTAAGACCGACAGAAACGATGAGGTTAGCATTTCTCTTGCCGTTATGGATATACTCCTTGATACCTTCCTGAACGATCTCAGAGATATCCTGATCCGGGTTGTTGATGATCAGGAGATCACAGTCATCAGGAACCTTAAAGTCACCCGTTACAGGCAATTCTTCAACTTCGGCATTGAAAGATCCGAGGATACCGTCAAGAACAGCATGAGACTTTTCCTGGATGCCTGAAAGGAAATAAACCTTGGCACTGCTCTGAGAAGTAAGGTTGTAGATCGTATTTACAAAAACCTGCTCAACCTTATTGGTAAGAGGCACAAGCTCACCTGTTGTCTGATATATCGAAGTATCATAAGTAAAGCAGTCATTGATCAGATCAATGGCTCTTACCTTGCCGTTACAGTTGATAACATAAGGAACCGAATAACCGTTAATATTGACCACAGAATCAGGATCGATCTGCTGCATGATCATCGGGTTATTCTGAGGATTGATATACTCAACAGTTACCTTGCCGTCTGACTTAAGCTGAAGGTCTTCCAAGAGAGGACCGACATATGCAAATGAAGAACTGCCGTCAAAAGCAGTAGGCTCATCAAAAAGACCTACGATCCTGATATTCGTATCAGCAGGCAAAGACTTGATATAATCAACGGTTGATTCAGAAACGAAATTCTGATCCGTAGTTGTAAGGTCCAGTCTCAGATGCTTATCAAGAAGCATATAGAGCAGAACATTTACGATTATAAGGAAAGCCAGGACAATAGCTACAGAACCGATGGAGAACATCTTGAGACTGGTGCTTCTCTCATCGATGATATTTAATGAATTATCTTTTTTCTTACTCATTTTCAAACACCTCCTTAAGACTGCGACCAGCGCTTCTTCTCAAGGATCCTGTAAGAAAGGAACAGGAAGAAAGCTGCAAAGCTCAGGCAATAGAAAAGTGCTACGAATGAGAAAAGACCTGATCTGAATGACTCTGTTCTCTGGAACGGATCAAGCCAGGAAAAAGCCTTGATGATATTGTTCGTAACATTCTGCTGTGTAGTACTGGACGGATTACCGAATACGTTCATAACCTTAACTACTGCAGTAGAAGCAAAAGATCCGATGGCCGAAAGCAACTGTACCGCAAGGATAAGGATAAAACATACGATAGCGGAGATGATCTGATTCTCAGTTATAGAAGACGCAAAAAGGCCCATCGCAACAAAGAGCGCTGCAAGAGCAAAATATACGATCGCGGATCCGAGAACACCTGAATCAACATGACCGCCAAAACCCAATGTAACAAAGATGTGGATTATTACATTAAGGAACATAACGCCAAAAAGACTGATCGCTGCCAGGAACTTACCGATTACAACAGAAAGCAATGATATTGGCGAAGTATAGTAGATGATATCCGTTCCCCTCTTCTTATCGTCCGCGAGAAGTCCCATGGTAACGATAGGAACAAGGATAACGAAGAAACTCCTGAGTGAGATGATCTCAGAAGAGATGCTCACTGCCTGATTTGAAAGGCTCTGTACGAGCAGGAATCCCGAAAGGAATGCAAAAAGACCGAATGCAACAAAACCTACCGGGGATTTAAAATACTGTAAAAACTCACGTTTAAAGATAGCTAACACTTTGAATGCCTCCTCACCTTCCGCTCGTAATGCTCAAGAATACTTCCTCGAGTGAAGCATCGAGCGAGCGCATCTCAAGAATAGGACAATTGATATTGGCCATAGTATAGAAGATGGCTGATCTGATGTCGGAATTATTGACGACCGTGATCTCGATCTGATGCACCTCAGTGTCTTCAACATCTCTTACAAATACATCGGCAATACCGGGAATAGTCCTGATAGTATTGACTACATTCTTGACATCTCCCTTGAACGCAAGAAGGATCTTATGGGAATCAGAAAGACGCTTGCTGAGATCGTTGATAGTATCGATAGCAGCAACCTTACCGTTATTGATGATAACGACTCTGTCGCAAACTGCTTGGATCTCAGGAAGGATATGCGAACTGATGATGACTGTATGATTCTTCGCAAGAAGTCTGATGAGCTTTCTTATCTCACGGATCTGGTTAGGGTCAAGACCTACCGTCGGCTCATCGAGGATAAGGATCTCAGGATCGCCGATCATCGCCTGAGCGATACCGACTCTCTGCTTATAACCCTTGGAAAGATTTCCGATAAGACGATCGGCAACATTAACGATCTTAACAAGAGACATGATCTTGGCAAGATGAGCTACCCTGTCCTTCTTATTTACTTTCTTTATGTCGCACATAAAGTTCAGATATTCCATTACTGTCATATCAAGATAAAGCGGTGGCAACTCAGGAAGATATCCGATAGCCTTCTTTGCTTCAAGTGGTTCTTCCAAAATATCGTGGCCGTTGATCTTTACTGAACCGGATGTTGATGAAAGATATCCGGTAATGATATTCATTGTTGTTGACTTACCCGCACCGTTAGGCCCGAGAAAACCGAGGACTTCACCCTTATTTACAGTGAAGCTGATCCCGTTAACAGCAACCTTGTCGCCATAAACCTTGACAAGATCTTTGATTTCAATCATTGCTAGCCTCCATAAAATTACAATCTATTTATTTTATCTTATATTTGCCCAATATAAAAGTTTTTTATGCAATTTATCTTCTGCCCCTGAAAGCGAAAACCTTCTTCGTTCCGTCTATATATCCGAATATATAGTCATTCCCTTCGATCTCGGTATGATATATATCAACTCTCTCCCCTGCCTTAACTTCGGCATGATAATTGATATCGAACTTATTGACCGAGTAAACGTCCCTTCCGAGCTTATGAAGCGCATCATAAGCCCATGAGATATACCTTGTATTGTTTACGTGATGATTATGATCAAGCTCTGAATAATCGGCAAACTTGGAGATGACCGGTTCGCCAAGAGAAGCGATATCTTCAGGGAAATCAAGCTTAGGGCTCGAAAAAGGAAGCATCCTCTTATCATTCTGCTCCTCTATAAGCCTGTCATAACCTTCTACATGAGAGAATGTCTCAACAACAGTCCTTGGTCTTACAGGTCTGTGGGTAGCAGCATCTGCAACTATCCAATCAGAAGTACCTCTTCCAAT
>CADCPU010000284.1 GCA_902803365.1 Oscillospiraceae bacterium | reverse complement strand
TCGCTCGCAGAAGCGAGCTCGTCGATGGACTTAAAGCTTCTCATGAGTTCCTTAGCCGTAGCCTTACCAACATTAGGTATTCCGAGTCCTGCGAGGACTTTGGCTGCAGGCGCACTCTTTGCTTCTTCGATCTGCTTTAGGATCTTATCCGTATTCTTCTCGAGTCCGAATATCTTGTCTTCAAGAAGATCATCTCTTCTGAGGTTAAGATCAAAGATATCGGCTATGTTATGAAGGTATCCCTTCTCCACGAGATCGGATATGTATTCCTCACCGAATCCCTTAACATCAAGACAGTCTCTGGATACAAAGTTAATAAGCCTGAACCTGAGCTGTCCCTGACAGTTTATGTTCGTGCACTTAAAGTCAGCAGTATTTTCTTCACGCGAGAGCTTGTGACCGCACGAAGGACATACGTCCGGCAGATGGTATCTCGTCCAGTCAGAAGGTCTCTTGGCTTTGTTTACGGACTTGATCTTCGGGATGATCTCGCCCGACTTATAGACAACGACCGTATCACCGATACCGAGATCCAGCTCATCTATAAAATCCTGGTTATGGAGAGTCGCTCTCTGAACAGTCGTTCCGCACAATGTTATCGGCTCGAAAACAGCAACAGGCGTAACTCTTCCCGTTCTTCCGAGACCGACTTCGATGTCGATCAACTTGCTCTCCTTTTCTTCAGGCGGATACTTGTAGGCAACGGCCCATCTCGGAACCTTGATGGTATTTCCCAGCTTTTCCCTGTCTGCGATGCTGTTGAGCTTTACGACCGCGCCGTCGATATCATATGCAAGCTCTCCGCGCATATTGCCGATCTTTTGGATAGCTTCCCAGACTTCGTCAGCGGTCTTACACAGGAAACGCTCCGTAATGACCTTGACACCGTTCTTTTCGAGATATTCGTATCCTTCGAGATGCGTGGCAAAAGTCCTGCCGCGGCTCTCCTGAACGTTAAATATGAAAAGCGAGAGATCACGCTCCTTGGTGATCCTCGTATCTATCTGTCTTAATGTGCCTGCCGCGCAGTTACGCGGATTGGCAAATGTCTTCTTGCCCTCTTCCTCAGCCTTCTGATTTACCTTCTCAAAGGCCTCGCGAGTCATATAGACCTCGCCGCGGATCTCGATATATTCGATCGGATCCTTCATCGTCTTGACGACATCTGAGATGACCTTGGCATTCATGGTAACGTCTTCGCCCTCGTTTATTCCGTCTCCTCTTGTTACAGCAGTCGTGAGCTTGCCGTTTTCATAGCGGAGCGCCATCGAAAGGCCGTCGATCTTCGTCTCAACGAGGAACTCTGTCTGATCGCCAAGAGCTGCTCTCGTGCTGTTTACGAACTCGTCCACTTCTTCTCTCGAGAATACGTCCTGCAGGCTCAGCATAGGAACATTATGCTTAACGAGTATGCCCTTCTCAGCCTTCCAGCCGACACGAAGCGACGGGGAATCCTTGGAGATCAGCTCCGGATT
This sequence comes from Oscillospiraceae bacterium, assembly GCA_902803365.1. The sequence goes on along the minus strand of CADCPU010000284.1, from coordinate 5,537 downwards.
CTCGTTCTCGATCTGCTTGAGCCTTCTGTTGAGCGCATCGTATTCTGCGTCCGATATCTCGGGCTCGTCATCGTTATAGTAACGCTCGCAGTGGTAATTCAAAGTCTTGACGAGCTCGTCGTATTCGTTCTTGAGCTCGGCCTTGTCGTCAAAGATAGACATCTGTCCGTCCATATGTCAGCCCTTTCTCCTGCCGGGGATAAAATATATGACAGGCAATGCAGTCAGGATAAAAAAGAATATGCCCCAAACGATCGCAGGGACAGTAAGAAAATCCGCAAAAGCGTTCGCGAGGTTCGTGAAGCTCCTGCGGCATATAAACATATACTTGTGTACTTTGTCGCTGATCAGGGAGATCGGTACGAATACCCACGATACCAAAAGATAAACAGGAAGCGCAAGTATGAACGCATCCGTTATCCAGATAAGGATCTTCTCAGCTCTTATTATCGCCAATACGAATATCAGCACAACGGCGATCACGAGTGCAGCGAACTTGCCCTTATTGATGTCGTCATATCTGAGACAGTTAATAAGAAAGACAGCAAGTGCGATACAGGACATGAACGGTCCTATGACGTGTCCCGCCTTAAGTGAAGAGAGCTTAAGAAGGATGATGGCAATGATGCCGATCGCTACTGATATAACGATCGACTCGATCTTGCCTCCGTGCATAATGCCTGCGGCATCAGAAACTTTATCTATCCCGTTTGAAATAATCTCCGCAAAATAACGGAAGGGCTCTGTTATCAGAGTCCCCCACAAAAGAATCAATGCTATGGCGATAATTCCCGAACGCTCTTCGCTTCTCAATTATCATTCCTCAAATTCGTATGGATCGTAGTCAGCAAGGAGTTCCTTAAGAACTGCAACTTCCTCGGCATTAAGGGAAAGACCCTTACCTACCTTCTCGTGATCCGGGCCCCAGTCACGGATATCGAGCTTTGCCTTACCCTCATTCCATCTGACGATATTTACTTCCCTGTTCCAACCGGATTTGTTGGTAGCAAGGATACCGATATTCTTAACGATCTCGGATTTGATCTCTGTCTTAGGCATATATTAATCCTCCGTCGATACATATTATATTTGACTAATTTATAATTATACGTGAAGATTATAACACAACAAAAACAAAGGTAAACAACATCATGAAGTATTTTATTATAATATTCTCCCTGCTCTTCGCGGTTGCCTTAATATGCCTTGTGATCGCCATAGCGGGAGCACGTTCTTTCCATCTGAGCCTGGCAAGACTCACCCGTTCAAAGACTTCAAAAGATGACACTGACGATATAAGAAAACTGAAGACTTTTTACACACGCGACATCGCTCTTTCCTCCCTCAAAAGGGACGGCAAGAAGCGCTTCATCTTCTTCAGCGATCTTCATGCCGAATACTGCTTTATGCAAAAGGAGAGATTCTGCGATCTCATAGGCGAGATCGCCTCAAGGACAGACATCGATGCGGTCGTTTTCGGCGGCGATATCTGCAACAAGCCGCAGGATGCCAAGACCGGTATCGAGTACATGAAGGCGATCGCTGCCAAATGCAAAGAATCTGATATTCCCTTCCTTGGAGTTACGGGAAATCACGACGTCGGACTTACCGATGAACAGATCAGTTCATGCGGATTTACGGACCTTCGCGGAACATTCTGCGACATGGGCGATTACATCATATCAGGTATCAACGACTCGGGCCGAGACGACCGCGTCTGGTATCCCAATCCCGTCAAGGAACCGAACAAGCGCCACATACTCGTATCGCACAATCCGGACTGGCTCCTGGAGGCAGCGAAAACAGGCGATCTTAACGGCATCGACCATATGCTCTCCGGACATATTCACGGCGGTCAGATACGGCTCCCGTTCAATATCGAAAACCTCGCGATCCGCAAGGATCTTCTCCCCAAGCGGAAGATCATCGACGGCGTATTTGACGGCGCAGGCATGACATTCTTCATATCAAGAGGACTGGGATGCGTGCTATTGCCTCTGAGATTTTTCGCCGATCCCGAGATAAGCATTATCGAATTGGACTGATGTTATCGTTTATCGTATAATTTTTATTTGAAAACTATACGATAAGGGGTTACAAAATGAAAAAGATAACAAGCAGTTTGTTGGCGACGCTGATCATTGCCTCTGCTTTCGGCAGCAGTCTCAACGCCGCGGAAGACCAGATGTCCATATCCATCGCGGATACCTTCAAAGATCCGGTCCTTCAGTCCTTCGTCTCCCAAAGCGGCGATGTTGATCAAGACGGATTTCTGACCGCATCCGAGGTAGAACGCATCGACACGGTCTATCTGTATAATAGCGATGTAAAAGACCTGACAGGCATCGAGACATTAACGAATCTTCAATACCTTGACTTCAGCCAAACAGAGGTAGCAAAGTACGATCCTTCCCAAAATCCGACTCTTTCCATACTAAGAGCAAATAACAGCAAGCTCACCGGTATCGATCTCAGCAAGAATACTGAACTTACCCAACTCACGCTGTCTGATATGACGCTTGAAGAGTTGGATCTTTCCGCCAACAAAAAACTCAACACACTGGATCTCAGCGACATGAATATAAGCACCCTTGATCTCAGCGGTAATGAGAACATGGTGGATCTGGAGTTGAATAACTCTACCTTCGGTTCATTTAATCTTCCGGGCAGCAAGATCCTCAGGGGGCTGAAAATGTATAAGACAAATACCGGAAACCTCGATCTTTCCGGATATCCCCTGCTCCAGGTCCTTACTTGCACTGATACAGGTATCACCCAACTTGATGTCAGCCATAATCCGCATCTGTTCCTTATTAACTGTTCCGACAATAAGATCAGTTCACTTGATCTGTCAAACAACCCGGAACTGAATTGTCTTATATGCGATAACAACAAGATCAAGAATATCGATCTTACAAATAACCCTATCCTCAGTGCACTTGTTGATCTGTACGCTTTTTCGAGCCATCCCGGATACTACGATAACACACAGATCAATGCCGGATCCGGCGGCTACAGACGAGATATCACTGCAGACTCATCCGTAGTATTTAAAGCCGGAAAATACAATATCTACGACATTAATGAAGAGAACTTCCCTGACGAAACATTCAGATCTTATGCAAACGATTGCGATCTGAACGAAGACGGCAAGCTCGATCCGACTGAGACCAATATGAACAGTCTTTCTTTCAACATATCGAACATAAAAGATTACAAAGGACTTGAGATCTTTACGAACATCGAATCGCTGACTCTCAACGCCAACTCAGATAATGTCACCATTCCGCAGTTTCAACCAAACAGTTTAAACTCACTTGTCATAAATCTGCGTGATCCGTTCAATATCGAGTTAGGCAAACAGGATCTGCTTGCTTCGCTCTGTGTTTATTCCAATACCGGCACCGGTTCTTCGATCGATATCTCAGATTGCTGTTTACTGAATAACACATACAACACATCCAAGCTGGATTCCTACTACGGCTATTACTTCTATTACGGTGCGGGAACAACTATTATGTACACGGGCAAAACACTTAAGTTCATCACCCGTAAGATAGAGCCTACTCCTACTCCAACCGTGGCTCCAACGGCAACTCCAACCACAAAGCCCACAGCTTCTGCGACAGCAAAGCCGACTGCTAAACCAACTGCCAAGCCGACTTCAAAACCGACGGCAAAGCCTTCTGATGCTGTAACGGCACCAACTGACAACAGCCGTATCTCCGAATTCGTAGAAAGGATCTACAAATACGTATTGGACAGAGACGCAGAGGAAGACGGCCTCAAGTTCTGGTCCGATGAACTCTACAGCTTCAGACGAACAGGTGCCGAGGTAGCACAAGGCTTCATCTTCAGTCCTGAATTCGAATCAAGAAACACAAGCAACGAAGAATTTGTCACGATCCTTTACAAGACTTTCTTCGGCAGAGACCCTGAGGAGGAAGGCTTTGATTTCTGGCTCGAGCAGATCAAGAGCGGAAATATGGACAGAGTAACTGTAGCCAACGGCTTCATCTATTCACAGGAATGGGCAGACACATGCGCAAGCTACGGAATCAGATCCGGCGGTGACATCAAGCCTCAGTGTACGATAGAGCCTACCGAACTCACCTACAGATTTGTCGAGAGAATGTATACCACGGCCATGAACAGAGGTTATGACGAAGAAGGCAGACAGTTCTGGGCTGCAGAACTTGCTAACTTCAACCTTACCGGAGAGCAGGTCGGCGCGGCATTCTTCCTCAGTGAGGAGATGGAAAACTACAAGCTTGATAACGGCGAATATCTCGACCGACTCTATAAGACTTTTATGGACCGCGAACCTGACGATGAAGGAAAAGCATACTGGTCCGAGCTCCTTAAGAGCGGAACGCCAAGAACAGACGTCGTTCTCGGATTCACAAGAAGTCCGGAGTTCATCGATAAATGTATCGAAGCAAGGATCCTTCCTTTCTGATATCCGACATAAAGACATAAGACAAAAGGCAGTCTCACTTACTCGTGAGGCTGCCTTTTTGATTGGCTTTCTATGATGTTTTCGAAAAGGCCAAAGATCAGCCTACTCCTCCCATCTCGATCCCGTAACTTACGCATATCCAATAAAACTCTTCACAGGATCCGAAGAAATCCGATACATCCTGTCTCGTCTGAGCTCCGCTGGCGATCTGCTCCACCCAGTAATCTACCTCGCCCTCTTGCGGGTCACGATCAAAAAATGTCCTGTACATTCTTATGACACACTCCCTGTTCTCAAGGTTTAAACCTTGGAACTCTTCACTTTCAAAGAATACTTCTGCCGCCGAACGTCCTGTCTGTTCAAGATTGGTCAGAGCGAGACTCCAGTATTTGAGTCCGTCAGCTTCAGCCTCTCTTCCCAGGCACACCGTATAAAGGCGGTTTGCAAATCCCGTCGCACCGGCTGATGCTCTGGTTGCCTTGGCCGTAGCGGCACCTGACCTGACGCCGTAGGCAGCGCAGATATTGCACCATTCGCTCGAGTCGATAAAACCTTCAATGACACGTTCACGGGTCATGCTGCCGTTACCGAGAGCGGATACCCAAAATGCTTTGCCTTCTGCTTCAGATTCACGATCGAAAAACGTCTTATACAAGATCTCAACAAATTCGTCATCACTGTGGCCCTTAGCCAGGAATTCTCCTGCACCGATAAGGAAAAATCTCGCGCAATCGCCGCCGGTCTGCCTGCCGTCCTGTATCTCAGAGATCCAGTAATCCTTACCTTCGCTCTCAGGTTCACGATCAAGTGCAACAAGATAGAGGCGTTCCACAAAATCTCCTACTGAAGGAGCTGCAGTCGGAACAGGTATAGGAGTGATCGTAGGCTCAGGAGCCGTTGTCGGCTCAGGTTTTGCCTTGACTCCCTTTCCGTTGATTATCTTGTATGTAACACCTTCATATTCCACTTCTCCCAGATCAGTGGTATCACCGTCCAGATACTTGACCAGTTTGCCATAACCGTCATCAGCTATATCATTGACGATAAAATATGTGTGACCGTCAATGATCAGATATCT
>CADCPU010000283.1 GCA_902803365.1 Oscillospiraceae bacterium | reverse complement strand
TAAGGAGCAAAAACTATGGGTTTGATGGATCTTTTGTTGGGTAACAGTGACGACAATACATACGGCTATAAGTCGTTCAAGAATAAATACGGCTGGGATAATGCCAGGATGCTCGAGATACTTCAGGGCGAGGATACCAAATACGGGATCCCCAAGATGGGCTGGATCAGGGCTTTCGGCAAGGAGCGCGAAGTCATTGTCTATAATCAGGTCAACAAGGTCAACTACATCTATGTTGATGCTCAGCCCAAGAAGATAATCGTGAGCCAAGCTCCGAAGCCGGGTCAGGTAGGCGGCGCGATCGACCACGTTGATAACACCGAAGACTTAAGCGAGACAGAAGAGAACTTTGTTGATGCAACCGTTGATACGATCGACGCGACCAACGAGATGATTAAGATGGTCAAGGGCATACTCGAGCGCGAGTGGTAAGCCCGTAGAGCGGCGGCTTGATTTATATACGCAAATGCCCCATACTTTTAGGGCAAACTCGAAAAAGCGGCGGTTTCTATGGACAAGGAAAGAATGGGACAACTGATAACCGAACTTCGCAAGGAGAAAGGTCTCACCCAAAAGCAGCTTGCCGATGAATTGAATGTCACGGACAAGGCTGTCTCCAAATGGGAAAGAGGTCAAAGTTTCCCTGATATCTCCATGCTCGAACCGATCGCGCAAGCCCTGGACATCTCGATAATGGAACTTTTGGCAGGTGAGCGCAAAGGCGAAGACGAGGTCATGACCAAGGAAGAGGCTCAGCAGATCATAGAAGAATCAGTCAAGCTGAGCGACGAAGAGTTGCGGCACAAGCGGGAACGAAGTAGGCTCGTGATAATAATCCTGGTCGTCCTTGTGCTACTGATGATATCCCTGACACTTAACGTAATTAGTTTGTTGAAGCAATAAGGAGCAGCCAAGATGGATTTTACAGTGATCTTCTATATCAGCCTGGCTCTCCTTGGAGCAGTACTGATCTTAAACATCAAAAAACAGCCTGAGGGCGAGAAGTCATTCTTTGACAGGATCTTGAGTAAAGAGATCCAGGGCTTTCTGGCGCTCTTTATAATCTTCCACCAGACCGTCATCACGCTGATACATTTCGGCATGACAGGCGATCAGATGAAGGAGTTCTATAACTACTTCTATTACGGTATCCTCGCGGTCGCTTTCTTCTTCTTCAGCTCCGGCTTCGGCCTCGTAAAGCGCTGGATGACCGACGGCAACTACACCAAGGGCTTCATGAAGAGAAGGACCTTTACCGTCCTCGTGCCGTTCTTTATCTGTAACTATATCTACCTTATAGATGCGCAGCTGGGTAACATCATATACGGCAGCAGCTTCACCTTCACGGAAGTCGTCTGCGCCTTCTTCGGTTTCTTCCTGGTAAATAACCAGATGTGGTTCGCGGTAGAGATCATGATCCTCTACGTCGCTTTCAGGATCATCTTCGGCCGCGTAAAGAAAGCGAAAACAGGCATCCTCCTCATGACCGCCGTCGTCCTCATCATGATCGTCATCGGATTCTTCTCCCGCCACTCCGAGTCGCCTGTCATGTCCTACTGGTTCAAAGGCGAGTGGTGGTACAACACGATCCTGATGTTCCCGCTCGGCATGCTCTACGCATATAAGGAAGAGCGCATCAACAAGATCATCAAGAAAGCCTTTTGGGCACTCACGCTGTCATCAGCCGTGCTCCTCGTGATCCTCGACTACCTCCACAGGCAGCTCATGGATATGAGTATCTACTATACCGAATACGACGGTGCTCCTCACTACATGCTCGACAAGCTCACGGCCCTTACCGAGGAGACGCTCTTCGAGATCGTATTCATCATCTTCGTCATCACGATCGTCTCGCGCCTGCGCATCGGCAACCCGATCCTGCGATTCTTTGGCAAGATCTCGCTTGAGACCATCATGCTGAACTTCCTCATGAGCTGCAAGCTCCTCTTCCTGTACGAAAGATACGGCATCGCAGCCTACCTGCCTGCCGTCATCGCCAGCACGATCGTCGTCGCATCAGTCGTATACCTCATCAAGAACTTCGTCCTCGAGAGAAGGTCCGGGTTGTTTGATGGGGAAGTGAGATAAAGGTTTACACGCGCCTTCCCTAAGCACTCAATAGCAAAGTAAAAGACCGGCCCAGTTACCACTCTGAGCCGGCCCTTTGCATTGGGGATAGAAAAAGGAGTCTTATTTTGTCTTAATAACAGCGTTCTTGATGCTCGCGTAAGCACCTGCTATGCACGCCGTCACAACGAAGATCGTCACGGCACCGTAGCAACCGAAGAACCTCTCGCAGCTCGTGCCTGAGAACAGCATCAGCACTGCGATGTGAAGGATATAGATCGGAAGCGAGCAGTTCTTGCCGAACTTTTCAGCGAAGGTGCCGACGCCCATCTCAGGGAATCTCAGGCAGAGAAGGACGATCACGATCGTGAGGATCTCGCATGAGACAAACGGAACAGCAACGCCCTGCTTATAGTTGTTGAGCTCAACGATGGCGGTAGCCGAGCAGATGGCGAACAGTATAAGCAGTATCAAGCCGATGTGCGGAACAGCCAATATCTTCTTCTCGAACCTTCTTATCAGCATACCCGTCAGCGTGTAGCCGAGACCGACCAGAAGAGCATTGCGGAGCTGATAACCTTCAGCGACACCGATGTGTGACAGCACTACATAAGCAGCTACCAG
>CADCPU010000282.1 GCA_902803365.1 Oscillospiraceae bacterium | reverse complement strand
GAAGATATCCTCGTACCTGATCCGGACCATAACGTTTTCGATATCTACATCAATCCGAGACACGCTGACATCGATACCGTATACACGGATACCGATCCTGCAAACGTAGACGCAGTATTCAACAAGTACGGAGTTCAGTATGTTATCTACGGACCTATCGAAGCTGCCGACTACGGTTACGATAACAGAGACGTATTCGCACAGCTCGGTCAGCTCGTTTTCGAGAGCGGCGACGTATCAGTCTACAAAGTAAACTGATCACTCAATGCTCTTGAGCGATTCGGCCATATCGATCTTCTCGATCTTGCCTCTCATTACGAGGTCAACGACGAGAGAGAACAACAAAACAAGAATAAGCGCAAAGACATAGCTCTTTGGCAATATCAGGACCTTGTACGCCACAAGGTCCATTTTTATCTGCGCGATAATGAACCTGTGGAAAACGATACCGAGAGGCACACCGAACAGGAAGCCGATAAACACGAGGATAAAGTTCTCACGGAACACGTAGCTTCCCGTCTCTCCCCTGTTAAAGCCAAGGACCTTGAGAGTAGCGATCTCACGCACACGCTCGGTTATATTAATGTTATTAAGATTAAAGAGCACTATGAATGCGAGCATTCCCGCACAGAATATAACGAGTATGACGATGTTGTTGAGCTGCTCCATCGTTCCCTCGAAGTTCTTTCTCATCTCAGCGACCGCAGACCAGGATCTGACATCAAACTTGCTTGCAAACTTGCTGGCGTAAGTCATGCCCTGATCCTTGTACTTTGAAGGGAGCTTGATCAGCATATCGCTCGGATCGTAGTCTTCGCCGAATGCCTGCTCGTATGTCTTGTCGTTTATGAGCGCATAGTGGTTTACGTAGTTCTCGAAAACGCTCTCGATCTCAAGCTCGAACGTCCTGCCCTCGTCACCGTACTCGAAAGTGATCTTATCGCCGGGCTTGAGGTTATTCGTATCTGCAAGCTTCATGCTGATCGACACCTTGCCGTCCGATGGCCACGCGAAGCTCTGTCCGTCCTTGTGAAGGTTAATGAATTCAGTAATATTCTCAGCATCAGATGCGATGAGCGTGACCTCTCTTATCGCAGCCTTGCTGTTGTGCTTTACGTTCTCGAAAGTCACGTAGCAAGACTCCGACTTAAACTCATCGCCGGTCGTCTTTGCAAACTTCTCATCGAGCGCCTTGAGCTCCTTAGCGACCTTCTTTCTGTTCGGCTTGCCGTCAAAGAGCAGCGATATATCATAAGTCTGGATCTCGTCATACTGGAAGAACATCAGGTTGTCGCATGAGTCCTTGATACCGAAAGCGGCCAAGAGGAGCGCGGTACAGCCCGCGATACCGATGATCATCATCCACATCCTCTTTTTAAAGCGGAAGACGTTTCTCGCTGACACCTTATGAAGGAAGTGAAGTCTCTTCCAGATGAAGGTCATACGCTCAAGAAGGATCCTCTTACCCGGTGTTGGAGCCTTAGGTCTTACGAGCTGAGCAGGCTCTTCAGTAAACTCGCTCAGGCATGTAAATACTGTCGCGCCTACGGAGCACAGGATCGACACGATAAGCGATAGGATAAAGATACCGATATCATTCTTAAAGACGATAGGCGCAAAACCGTACATCATTCTGTATGCTTTCCATATGACTGCCGGGAAAAGCTTACTTCCCACAAGGTATCCCAGGATACAGCCCGTAACGGATGCCAGGCCCGAATAAGTTACGTATTTCATTACGATCGCAAAGCCCGAGTAGCCGAGCGATCTCATCGTACCGATCTGACCGCGCTCATCGGATACCATTCTCTGCATGGTGGTGGAGCATACGAGGGCCGCGATCGCGAAGAAGAATACCGGGAATACCGCAGCAACGTCATCAACGATCTTCGAGTCGTTCTCAAAGCTTACATAACCGATATTCGTGTCTCTTCCGAGCGAGAACACTTCAGGATCTTCAAGGCTGTCGATCTGATTCTTGTAGTAATCCAAAAGCAGAGACGCAGATGCCATCTGCTCACCAAGTTCCCTCTGACCCTTTATGAGTTCTATCCTTCCGTCAGCATATTCCTTGAGGCCGTCCTCATATTCCTTAAGACCGTCCTCGTATTTTGTAAGTCCGTCTTCGTACTCGGTCTTACCGTCAGACAGGTCACGCCTGCCGCTGTTATAATCGCTCTCAGCCTTCTGAAAAGCCGTGAGGTTCTTCTCATATTCAGCAACGCCCGCATCGTACTGAGCCTTGCCTGCCTCATACTGCGCACGTCCGTCTGCTATAGCCGCAAGCTGCGCATCGATCTGTGCGATACCTGCTTCGACTGCCTGGAGGTTTCCGCTCACTTCCTCATACTGAGCCTTGAGCCCGTTTAAATATTCTTCAGTATAGATAGGCTCTTCACCCGCAAACGGGACATAGGAAGCAAGTGCCGCCTCATATGCGGTAACAGAGGCCGCGAGCTGTTCCTGTGCCGGAACGAGCTGTTCGCGCATCCCGACGAGCTCATTTTTCTTAGCCTGAAGTTCAGGGATATACTTCTCGCCTTCTTCAACCTGAGCAAGTGCACTGTCGAGCGCCGCCTTGCTCTCGTCAAGAGTCTTCTTGCCTTCTTCGAGCTGCTTTCTTCCGTCCTCGATCTGATCGCCCGCAGTCGCGAGTTTGCTCTCACCGTCGGAGATCTCCTTTTGGGCATCGTCGAGTTCGATCTTTGCATCAGCAAGTTCCTTATCGGCATCGATAAGTTCAACTCTGGCATCCTCGAGTTCCTTAACGCCGTCGGTCAGTTCCTTCTGCGCATCCTTAAGGCTGTCGTAGTATTCTGTAAGTCCGTCTTCATAGTCATTGATCGCGTCGCCCTTAAGCTCCATGAACCTGTCGTATTCGATTATGTCTGCCACAGTCTTGATGCGATCGACTTCCGTCTCCGCCAGATCCTCATACTCGTCCGAGTACATATAGAGGTCCGAATCAAGCTTTACATATGCTTCCGTATAGTATTCGTAATCGAAAGCACTCTTATCGGCATAAGCGTAGATCGAGACACTGCCGTTTCCGACATCCGATGTTCCGCGCTGAAAGTTCAGATAATACGGGGACCTTCCTGTTCCGACGACCTTGTACTCAGCGTAGTTCAAGCCGTCCTGATCTCTTACGACCAGTGTCTTTCCGACCCAGCTTGCGTCACAGTTATAACCGTCGACTACGATCTCATCGCCTGACTGCGGCAACCTTCCTTCTTCAAGGACGAACATGTTGATGTTTTCCATAAAGGAATGGAGTCTTAAGACAAAGTAGTCTTCCTTATCCGCAAACCTTACTTCCGCATCCTTGAACAGCGCACCTTCGCAGGCACGTACATTATCTGTTTTCGAGAGCTTATCGATATCCTCCTCGTCAAAACCGATGGTGGAGATAAGTCTGATATCGTACATCTGATTATCTTTGATATACTCGTTGCCGGTCTTGATAAAAGATGGCATAGAGACCTTAAGGCCCGTAAAAAAACCTACTCCGAGCGCAGTAATGAGCAGGATCGCGAGAAACCTGCCGAGACTTTGCCTGATGCTCCTGAAGATGACTTTAAAATACGCAGACATAGATCACCACTCGATATCATCGATCGGTACGGGATCCTTGTTGATCTCGTTCGACGTGATCCTTCCGTTCTTTACTTTGATGACCCTGTCAGCCATTGCCGTAAGGGCAGAGTTGTGCGTGATTATGACGACCGTCATGCCGCGCTCCGCACTCAGGTTCTGCAAGAGCTTTAAGATAGCCTTACCCGTCTGGTAATCGAGCGCGCCCGTAGGCTCGTCGCACAGGAGGAGCTTCGGATTCTTGGCGATGGCTCTGGCGATCGCGATCCTCTGCTGCTCACCTCCTGAGAGCTGCGCCGGGAAGTTATCGTGCCTGTCCTTAAGACCGACTTCCTCCAATATCTTATCGCAGTCCATCGGATCCTTGACGAGCTGCGCCGCCATCTCGATATTCTCGTAAGCTGTCAGGTTCGGGATCAGGTTATAGAACTGGAAAACGAATCCCACATCATTTCTTCTGTAGAGCGCGAGTTCCTTATTGTTGAGCTTGGAGATCTCACGTCCGTCAAGGAACACCTGACCCGTACTGAGCTTATCCATGCCTCCGAGTATATTAAGTAGCGTTGTCTTGCCCGCGCCTGACTGGCCGACGATAACACAAAGCTCGCCTCTGTCTATCTGAAACTCCGCACCGTTTAACGCATAGAGGTCAACGGTACCTGTCTTGTACACCTTCTTTACATCGCGAAACTCGATATAAGCCATCTTACTTCCTCTTACTTTCTGGTTATGACCCTCGCAGGTTTAGTTACATAATCATCCGTATCTGCCGTATATGCATCAGCTACTTCGAGTATAAGTCTCGGACAACCTTCGAAAGCGTAATCGTCAACGACCGTATCATCCGGAACGCTGACATACGCGAGCTTATCGCAGTAGCAGAACGCATCTGTTCTTATTATCTTTACCGAATCCGGGATATAGATATATTCCAGATCCTCGCAGCTGCAGAACGCACCCATGCCGATATCTTCCAAAGTCTCAGGCAGGATCACTATCCTCAGCTGGTCGCAGTCTATAAACGCATCCGTGCCGATCGCAGTGATCTCCGAATCCTTGTCGAACTTCACTTCAAAGAAATCATTTACGTCCTTAGGCATATTGATCTCGCCGTAGCCATAGATCGTGCAGACGCCGTCCTTGCTGATCCTGTATGTGGCTGAAGGACCGCAGCTTCCCGTACTTTCCGTGGTATGCGAGAAATCCGCATTGAGTATTACGTGCGTATAAGAGAGGACTTCGAGCGGCACGAACAGAAAGTCGCGCGAAGACACATCGTCGTAGTACTCACCTTCCTCGTATTTGTTGAAGTTATCCCACGTCGGGTCAGCCATATACCAGTTGCCGTCAACAAAGAATGTCACCCACGCGTGATTGCCGTAATCAAGATCTTCAAAATTGATATCCCAGATCTCATCATAATTGTATGCAGATCCGTAGATCTCCGTCGCAGGGATACCATTGACCCTGCAAAGCGCAACGAACACGTTCGAGAATCCTTCACAAACGCCTACCTTACGCCTGATCAAAGTCAACACGTCATCTTCAAGTCCCGCATTGTCATCTACAAGAACGTCATTATCGTAGTACATCTCTTCAACGATGAACTCGTATATCCTCATGACCTTGGCGCGATCCGTCTTAAGATCCTTGCACAGATCAAGTGCGAATCGCCTTACATCCGGATTATCGATCTCTACATCCGTCTGCGATCCGAGAAAGTTCTTATACGGATCAACAAACCTGTAGATCTTCTGCATGGCTTCACGGTTATGCTCGAGTGCCGGCGGCTCGATAAAATACAGGTTGCCGTCTGCGTCAGCCGATATGGTGATGGCCATACTCTCCTGTGACATGTCGTCAAACTCGAAGTAGTAATCAAGATAGAAGATCTCGCCTTCGTCGATGATCCCTTCAAGCTCAAGCTCGGCGGTGCCTTCACCCGTCGTGGCCTTCTTCGTCTTGCCGTCATAATAACCGATAGCAAGAGCTGTGATGCTGTCATCGTCATCCTCGAGCTCGAAAACGACCTTCGTCCCGTCGATCCTGATATCCGCCCTGGACTTATTCTCATCACCGTATCTGACGATGTCATAGTCCGCACGGTTCTTTTCTGCGTCTATGCCCTTACCCTCCGAAGGCTTATTATCAGCCATAAAAAACGGGGCTGCCGTACGTTTGGCGGGAGCGTTTTCGCGCGAAAAAGACAAAACGATCCCGGGCATCGACATAAATGTGATACCCGAGACCATTGTTAGTATTGCAATATCTTTAAATGCACGTACTGCGTTAAACATTACTTAAGTTCGATAGCCGCCTTTACTGCTTCATCAACCGTAACTTCG
>CADCPU010000281.1 GCA_902803365.1 Oscillospiraceae bacterium | reverse complement strand
TTCTGGATCTATTTCTTCCTTAAGTTCGATCAGGTCGCGAAAACGATCTGGTGTGTCATAAGGCTTCGTGGCGGAAAGTGGATAAAGAAGATCTCTACGGGTAAGAACTGAGATTTATTTTATCTGCGGGCGTGTTCCCGGGTTCAGATTCACCGCATAACGTTAATTTATTTTCTTGATACGGGTTAAGCCGAATGCGTTCGATGTTGTAAAATATAATCATCAAATACAAGGCAGGATTCGGCTTATGGGAATGACTGTTACTCAGAAGATATTCGCAGCTCATGCAGGACTTGATGAAGTCAAGGCAGGTGATCTTATCGAGGCTAAGCTCGATCTGGTCCTGGGTAATGATGTAACAGCGCCGCCTGCCATAGGCATCCTTAATAAGATGGGCAAGACCGTTTTCGATAAAGATAAGGTCTGCCTTGTTCCCGATCACTTCACGCCGAATAAGGATATCAAGTCTGCTGAGCTCAGCAAGTGTATGAGATGCTTTGCAAGAGAGAATGATATCTCGCTCTACTATGAACTGGGTGATGAGGGTCATGGTATAGAACATGTGATAATTCCCGATAACGGTCTTGTATTTCCGGGCGACACCATAATCGGTGCCGATTCGCATACGTGTACATACGGCGCGGTAGGAGCATTTGCTACAGGCGTCGGTTCAACTGACCTCGCGTGTGCGATGGCATCGGGAAAGACATGGTTCAAGGTCCCTGAGGCTGTTAAGGTCGTTCTCACAGGTAAGAGAAGTAAATATGTAACGGGTAAGGATATCATCCTTCATCTTATCGGTCTCATAGGTGTTGACGGAGCACTTTATAAGTCTTTGGAGTTCACCGGCGAGGGCGTTCACGATCTTACGATGGAAGACAGGCTTACGATCTGCAATATGGCTATCGAAGCAGGTGCCAAGAACGGCATATTCCCGGTCGATGAAGTAACGCTCGCATTTATGGATAAGGTCAATCCCGAGAGGTTCAGGAGTGGCAACTATACCGTTCATGTTGCGGATGATGATGCCGTGTGGGCGAAAACAGTCGAGATCGACCTTGCCGAGGTTCCGCTTACGGTAGCACTTCCTCATCTTCCTTCAAATACCAGACCTGCATCTGAGGTCAAGGATATGAAGATTGATCAGGTCGTTATCGGATCTTGTACCAACGGCAGGATGAGTGACATCAGGCTTGCCGCTGAGATCTTAAAGGGTAAGAAGGTCAACAGGTTCGTAAGATGTATCGTGATCCCCGGATCGCGAAAGATATATAAGCAGGCTCTCGAGGAAGGACTCATAAGTATTTTCGAGAGCGCCGGATGCGTAGTATCGACTCCGACGTGCGGTCCGTGCCTCGGAGCTCATATGGGTGTCCTGGCATCGGGCGAGAGATGTGTCTCTACGACCAATCGTAACTTTGTCGGTCGTATGGGTGCCAAGGATTCGGAAGTTATCCTAAGCGGTATTCCGGTCGCATGCGCATCAGCGATACTCGGCAGGGTAGCAGTCCCTGAGGAGGTGTGAACATGAAGTCTCACGGAAATGTTTTTAAATACGGTTCGAACGTCGATACTGACGTTATCATCCCGGCAAGATTTTTGACTACGGCTGATCCTGAGCTTCTTAAGGTTCACTGTATGGAAGATATCGATGCTGACTTCGTAAAGAAGGTCAAGCCCGGTGATATTATCGTTGCAGGCAAGAACTTCGGCTGCGGATCTTCGAGAGAGCATGCACCTGTTGCGATCAAGGCATGCGGTGTGTCTTGCGTCATCGCGGAGGACTTCGCGAGGATATTCTACAGGAACAGCATCAACATGGGCCTTCCTATATTGGAATGCAAAGAAGCTTTTGAGCTCATCGAGAACGGTGACGAGGTCGAAGTTGATTTTGAGACGGGTATCATAACAGATATCACGCGTGACCTGGTCTTTAAGTCTAAGCCGTTCCCTCCGTTTATCCAGAACATCATAGATGCAGGCGGACTTGTCGAATACACAAAGGGGGAATCCCTATGAAGACATATAATATCGCGGTCATAGAAGGTGACGGAATAGGTCCTGAGGTAGTAGGGAGCGCTTTGCGCGTTCTTGATAAGGTTGCGGATAAGTTCGGCTTTAATGTGAACTATATAAAGTGTCTTGCGGGTGGTGCCGCCATAGATGCATACGGTAAGCCTCTTCCCGAAGAGACTCTCGATACTTGCAAAAAGTCTGATGCTATCTTGCTCGGCGCCGTCGGAGGCCCTAAGTGGGATGATGTAGCTCCCGAGCTTCGCCCGGAAAAAGCGCTCCTCGGCCTTCGTAAGGAACTTAATCTTTATTCGAACCTGAGACCTGCGCTCCTTTATAAGCCGCTGGCAGATGCTTGCCCGCTCAAGAATTGTGATTCCATGGATATCCTTATCGTTAGAGAACTTACCGGCGGTATATACTTCGGCGATCGCGGAACTACGGAAGACGGAGCTTATGATACCGAGAGCTATTCCGATATGGAGATAAGAAGGATCGTAAGGGAAGGTTTCCGATACGCGATGGGCAGGGACAAGAGACTTACTTGTGTTGATAAGGCGAACGTTCTTGCGACGAGCAGGCTCTGGCGTAAGATCGTTAACGAAGAAAGAGGAAATTTTCCTGAAGTTGATGTAGAATTTCTATATATAGATAATGCAACGATGCAGCTCATCTCAAGACCTTCGAGTTTTGATGTTATCGTAACTTCAAATATGTTCGGTGACATACTCTCGGATGAGGCAGGAGAGATCACGGGTTCGGTAGGAATGCTTCCTTCTGCATCCTTGAGCGATCCGGGTCTTCCGGGTATGTATGAGCCGGTCCACGGCTCTGCTCCTGATATTGCAGGTAAGGGCATTGCCAATCCTCTGGCGACCATATTGTCTGTCGCTATGATGCTCAAGTGGTCTCTTGGTGAGGATGATGCGTCAGTTGCGATCGAAAACGCCGTATCTTCGGTCCTTGAAGAAGGGCTGAGAACAAGGGACATCATGAGCGATGCCTCAGGCGTTAGGCTCGTGTCAACCTCCGAGATGACAGAGGAGGTCTTGACCAAAATCTGATAAGCGGGGATCAATTATGGCCAAGAAATTAGTGGCGGTAATAGACGTCGGTTCGATTACCGCAAGGCTCAAGATCTTCGAATTGGGTCAGAAGAAAAGACCCAAGGAGATCGAGACGGTTAGGAAATATACTTCGATCGGAACTCAGTCACTGAGGTCCGGTGCACTTCAGACTGAGCAGATCAACGAGATATGTGACTGCCTTAATCAGTTTGAGATCAAGTGCAGAGAATATAAAGTATCGAGGATCTTCTGCGTTGCTACATCGGCTCTTCGTGATGCGGGCAACAGGGAAGTAGTTCTCGAGCAGATCAAGATCAAGACGGGCTTCAGAGTGGAAGTCCTCGATAACTCCATGGAGCGTTTCTATCAGAATATCGCGGTCAAGGAGACCATGCCCGACTTTAAGGAGATAGTATCCCAAGGAACGATGATCCTTGATATCGGTGCCGGTTCGATGCAGGCTACCGTTTACGACAAGTCGGAATTCATATTCAGTCAGAATACTGTCCTGGGTTCGCTCAGGATCTCGGAGATGCTCTCCGATCTTCAGAAGAAGACTACTCATTATGAGGACGTTCTCGAAGAATTTATCGCCCAGGATCTGGATGACTATCATGCAGTTGAACCTAAGGGCATTACATATAAGAGCCTGATCGCCTTCGGAGGCGAGACCGGCTTTATCAAGCGTCTTGCAGGCAAGGGTTTCAGTGATACGGTTGTCTTGAGCAAGAAAGAATTCATGAAGGTCTATGAGTATCTTCTTCATACAAGACCTACAGACCTTACTCTCAACGATTCAATCCCGTCGGGTATTGCGCCGCTCCTTTTGCCTGCGGCTCTTATCGTAAGGAATATGCTCGAATACACGGGCCTTGATGAGATCTATTTCCCGACGGCTTCTCTGTCAGACGGCGTTGTATACAGTTATGCCGTTCGTAATATGGAATATAAGCCTGCGATCGATCCGCTGTCGGATCTTATCTCGGGTGCCAGAAATATCGCAAAGCGTTACAGGACTGACCGCAAGCATATCGAATTTGTGGAGAAGGCGGCTCTTGAGATCTTTGACGCATCGCTTAAGTACACGGGACTTAAGCCGCGTGACAGATTCCTTCTGCAGTTGTCTGCTATACTCCACGAAGTAGGTAAGTTCGTACATGCCAAGAGTCACAACGATGCGGCACATTCGCTCATCAAGTATACGGAACTCATCGGACTTGACGGCAATGAACTTGATATCATCGGTCTTGTCGTTAAGCTCTATCCGCGTGAAAACCCTTATGACGATCCGTTCTATACGAATCTTCCGTCAGAGAAGAAGGTATTGGTGTCTAAGCTTACGGCTATCCTTCGTATCGCGGATGCTCTCGACAGTTCACACAGACAAAAGATCAATAAGCTCAATGTAAGTCTTCACGGAGATGAGCTTACGATAATCTGCAATACGGCGAGCGACTGCTCGTTCGAGAAGTGGTCTTTTGATCACAGAAGCGACCTTTTCGAAGAGGTCATAGGAATCAGATCCGTAATCAAGATCAGAAGGCAGGTTTGATATGGCTGACAAGAAATCATCTAAGAAAAACAAGAATAAGCAGAAGAGCGCCGTTCAGGGTTCAAGATCTGACAGATTCTTCAACCGCGAACTTTCATGGCTCGAATTTAACGACAGGATCCTTCACGAAGCACGTGATGTTAAAAATCCGCTCCTTGAGAGGCTCAAGTTCCTGTCGATCACGGCATCGAATCTCGACGAGTTCTATATCGTACGAGTTGCGTCACTTCGTGATATGAAGAGTATCGATTTTACCGCCAAGGATGTCGCCGGAATGACGGTAACGGAGCAGCTTGCCGCTATTGATGCGAAGACGCGCCAGTCAATGTCTGTCATGTATTCGACCTACACAAGATCGCTCGTTCCACAGCTTAAGCAGCACGATATCCATATCCTCGATTATGACGAACTCGGTCCGGAGGAGCAGGATATATGCGATCTGTACTTTAAAAACGTACTCTACCCGATACTTACGCCTATGGCGGTCGATTCTTCAAGGCCGTTCCCGCTTATATATAACAGGATGCTCAATCTCTGTGTCATGATCGACGGCAACAGCAAGACGCTCGTTAGTACGGACGAAGATCAGCCTGAGGCAAATTTTGCGACTTTGCAGATACCTGCATCCGTTCCGAGGATGTATAAGATCATAAAGGGCAAGGAGACTATCTTTGTTCCTGTAGAGAAGATCATCCAGGCAAATCTCGACATGCTCTTTAACGGCCAGAAGGTATTGGCTTCAGGTTGTTACCGCGTAATGCGTAATGCCGATCTTGATATAGATGAGGATGAAGCAGAAGATCTTTTGAAGGAGATCGAGGAGCAGGTAAGAAAGAGAAGATATGGTGAGATCATCAGGCTCGAGGTCGAAGATGATATCGCACCTGAGCTTTTGACGTTCATCACGGGAGAACTTGCCATATCGGAAGCTGATATCTTCAGCGTTAACGGTCCTATAGACCTGACATTCCTTATGAAGGTATATGGTTCTCTTGAGGATGATTATCCGGATATCTGTTATCCGCATCATGATCCTGCTGAGGCTGCCATGTTTACGAGCGACCTCGAAAACATTTTCGATCAGATCAAGGAGAAGGACAGGATCGTCCATCATCCTTATGAATCATTCGATCCTGTATTGGAATTCGTACGCCAGGCAGCTGTTGATCCTAATGTGCTTGCGATCAAGCAGACACTCTACCGAGTATCTTCAAGGTCTCCGATCATCGCATCTCTTCTCGAGGCTGCAAGGAACGGAAAGCAGGTAATGGTACTTGTTGAACTTAAGGCAAGGTTTGACGAAGAGAATAACATCAACTGGGCAAAGATGCTTGAGAAAGCGGGATGTCACGTTATCTACGGTCTCGTAGGTCTTAAGACTCACAGTAAGATCACTCTTGTTGTCCGTCGTGAGGAGGATGGTATCAGACGATACCTGCATCTTGCTACAGGTAACTATAACGATATTACCGCCAAGATATATACTGACGTCGGTCTTTTTACCGCATCGGAGAGTTTTGGCGAAGATGCTTCCGAGTTCTTTAATATGCTTTCGGGCTATTCGATCCCGAAGCACTGGAGAAGACTTATCCCTGCGCCTATCGAGATGAAGGATTACTTCGTCAAGAAGATCAGAAGGGAAGCGCAGAATGCCGCAGACGGAAAGCCTGCCAGGATAATCGCGAAGATCAATTCTCTTGTTGATGACGTGATCATCGAGGAGCTCTATAAGGCCTCCAATGCGGGAGTTAACATCGACCTCATCGTAAGAGGTATATGCTGTCTGCGTCCTGGTGTTCCGGGTATGTCGGAAAATATCACTGTCCGTTCTATCACGGGCCGTTTCCTTGAGCATTCGAGGATATTCTACTTCCTTAATGAAGGACATGAGGATCTTTATATGGCATCGGCTGATTGGATGCCGAGAAACCTTAACCGCCGTGTCGAGCTCATGTTCCCGATCGAAGATGAGGATTGCCGCAAGCGTGTAATGGAGATCGTTGAAGTGGAACTTGCAGATACTGTCAGAGCTCATTTCTTAAGTTCCGACGGAACATATCATAAACTCGATCTTCGCGGCAAGCCGAAGCACGACAGCCAGGAAGAACTTATTGCTCTTGCGGATGCGGCAGTTGCAGACCGCAAAGAGGAAGACATTACTTGGGCTTATGAGCCTGCAACATCAGGCGACCAGGAATAAATGAATAAAGAGATCAGGGGGATCAATTATTATGTCAGTTTGTGTAACAGATTATCTTTTGAAGGCAGACGGTTCCAGATACGAAGGCGTATCTCACCGTTATTCAATGAAGAGCAGCTACGGCTGTGAGGTACAGCTCCTTAACTACGGAGCTTTGATCGAGAAGCTCTTTGTACCTGATACCAACGGATCCATGGCTGATATCATGCTCGGTCTTAAGGATCTTGACCACTATATGGCGTCAGGCGCAAATCACGGATCGGTAGTAGGAAGATCCGCTAACCGTATCCAGGGTGCGACTTATTCCATTAACGGAGTAACCTATAAGGCTCCGGATAATGACGGCGGCAATAATCTTCATGGCGGAACTCCGTCTTATCAGAATGTTTTCTGGGACGGTAAGGTAATAACGAAGGAAGAGGCTGATCAGATGATCGTCGATTCAAAGATCGAAGGTATCGCCAAGGCAGACGGAGATGCAGTGCTCTTTACATACGTATCTCCTGACGGAGCTTGCGGCTTCCCGGGCAATCTCGATTCTGCGGTCCTTTATGCATGGCTTACGGATAAGACACTCCTTATCCTTTATCGCGGAAAGTCTGACAAGGATACTATCTTTGCTCCTACGAATCACTCATATTTTAATCTCCGCGGCCATAATGCGGGTTCTGTAGCTGACTTAAGCCTTCTTATCGATGCCGACAAGGTTACTGTCAAGGGCGAGTCCAATTGTCCTGAGGGCGAATATATGGATGTTGACGACACTATTTTCGATTTCAGGGAAGTGGACCTTGTAGAGAAAGCTCTGACGACATCTGATCCTCAGACCTGCAATTCGCTCGGTATCGATCAGAATTTCTGCCTCAATAACCCTGTGCCTGGTAAGAAATACGCTTTTGCAGCTTGTCTTGCAGATACGATCACAGGCCGAATGATGGAAGTCTATACGGATCTTCCGGGGCTTCAGATCTATGCAGGCAATCACTTGCACTTCGGCGCTCCGAGTAATGAGCAGAAGGGTGATACGCCTTATGTTCAGTACGGCGGTATCTGCCTTGAGGCTCAGATGTATCCGAATGCGATCAACGTTCCAACATTCGAATCACCAGTGATCAAGGCGGGGGAGACGGCCTATCACGCTTGCGGATACAGGTTTAATTGCTGAATAACCGACAAACATACAAATAATTGATCGGAAAACGTGAATATTATGGGACTTTTCTGAATTGACAAAGCCGTATGCCTATAATTATAATTTTTTTATTTGAATAATAAGGTATACGGAGGACTATTCATGGGACTTACTATTTCGCAGAAGATCATCAAGGATCATCTCTTATCCGGTGAGATGAAGGCAGGAGAGGAAGTATCTATCAGGATCGATCAGACTCTCACACAGGATTCTACTGGTACAATGGCGTATCTGCAGTTTGAGGCGATAGGAGTTCCTAGAGTTAAGACTAAGCTCTCTGTTGCATATATCGATCACAACACGATCCAGTCCGGCTTCGAGAATGCCGATGACCATAAGTACATTCAGACTGTTACTTCCAAGCACGGTATCAGATTCTCAAGACCGGGTAACGGCGTTTGCCACCAGGTTCACATCGAGAGATTCGGTGTTCCGGGACAGACACTCCTCGGATCTGACTCACATACACCTACATGCGGCGGTATCGGTATGCTTGCTATCGGTGCAGGCGGACTTGACGTAGCAGTAGCTATGGGCGGCGGTCCTTACTACATCACAATGCCTAAGATGGTAAGAGTTAACCTCGTTAACAAGCTCGCTCCTTGGGCAACAGCTAAGGATATCATCCTTGAAGTACTCCGCATCTTCACAGTTAAGGGTGGCGTAGGCAAGATCTTTGAGTATGCCGGCGAAGGCGTTAAGACTTTGTCCGTACCTGAGAGAGCTACTATCACAAACATGGGTGCCGAGCTTGGTGCTACAACTTCCATTTTCCCTTCTGATGAGGTAACAAAGGCTTTCCTTAAGGCTCAGGACAGGGAAGACGTATGGGAAGAACTCAAGGCTGATGACGACGCTCACTACGATGAGGAGATCACTATCGACCTCGCAGCTCTTAAGCCTCTCATCGCTAAGCCTCACATGCCTGACCTCGTTGTTCCTGTATCTGAGATCGCAGGTCTCAAGGTTGACCAGGTATGTATCGGTTCCTGCACAAACTCTTCACTTTACGATATGCTCAAGGTTGCTGCTATCCTCAAGGGCAAGACAGTTCACCCTGATGTATCCCTCGTAATCGCTCCGGGTTCCAAGCAGGTATTCAATATGCTCGCTGAGTGCGGTGCTCTCGCAGATATGATCGCTGCAGGTGCTCGTATCCTCGAGTGTGCATGCGGACCTTGTATCGGTATGGGTCAGTCTCCTAAGACAGACGCTGTATCTTTGAGAACAAATAACAGAAACTTCTATGCTCGTTCAGGAACAGCTTCCGCTTCCATCTATCTCGTAAGCCCTGAGGTTGCTGCTGTTGCAGCTATCACGGGTGTAGTTACG
>CADCPU010000280.1 GCA_902803365.1 Oscillospiraceae bacterium | reverse complement strand
TCCAGATCCGTCATATCCGCATTGGCATCCGGTGCAAGAGATGCGGAATCGTTCTTCTTGGTTCCCTGCGTCTCTTCGCTTGAGATCGAATCAGTCTCAGCAGCCTCCAATTCCTCTACCGCAGACTCTGCCTTCGAGTCTTTGTCAGCCCGCCTTACGGCAGGTTTGGACGAATCCGAATCAGACATATTCTTCTGTGTAAGCATAAACACGCCGCCGACCAGGACTATAAGCGCGGCCGCAGCCGACAATGATGAGATGAGTGCGATCCTTCTGGCTTTATTCTTGGGTTTTGCAGCTTTTGTTGCAGTCGTATTCGCAATAGGAGTAACGGTACTCTTCTTCGAATCGGCCAGTTTCTGTGCATCAACGATAAACTCGTCGTCGAGATAGTTCAAAGCCTGCATTATATCCTGAGCTTTCATGATCCGTAGCCCTCCTTCGCCAAGTATTCACGAAGGTCATTACGCATCCTCATGAGGACCGTCTTGACCTTTGATTCGGAGAAGCCCGTGACATCACATATCTCGGACAGCGGTTTGTTATGAAAATACCTTAATACGAAGATATTAACCTTCTCTTTCTTGCAGGTCTTAAGGAAGTTGTTGATAAGCTTACCCAAGTCCTCGGCCTCCGACTCGGAATCAAAAGATGCTTCGACTCCGGGCTCGAACCCGCTCTCCTGCAATTCCTGCAAAGACTGTTCGTATTCTCCTCCGCCACGCTTGTCGGCGGTCTTCTTGCGCCATCTGTCGATCGCAAGTCGCCTTGTGATCTTGGCCAGGAAAGCAGAGAGTGCGTTCGGTCTGTGCGGCGGTATGGCATTCCAGGTATGAAGATATGTCTCGTTGGCCGTCTCCATACTGTCATCGTAGTCGTACAGTATGTTATTGGCGATCGTCACGAGGTAACGTTCATACTTATTTTGGGTCTCAACGATGGCCGTCTCGTCCCTCTGCCAGTACAATTCCACTATTAAGGAATCTTCCAAACCGTTTCTCCTTTCACCAGTAAAGACGCAATATTCCTTTGCAGGTCACAAATATTTTAACACAGTTTGAAAAAATTCATAAAAAGTTCTCCCTTTTATTTTCTTCGCGCTCGAAAACGACCTTATTTCAGCGTTTTCGAGGTCGCGCAAAATTTAAAGAATTTACATTGCGTTCCCATTATTGGGACAGTCTTCTGAGTATAATTAAGGAAAACAAAGAAAAAAGCATATAGTCAGGAGGTGTCCGCATGACCATAAACGAAGCTTACGATATCGCCCGCGCTTATTATGACAAGGAGGCGCCGACGGAAGAAGATTTCTTCATGTATACCGAAGCGCTCGATTTCCTTATTGACTCGACGCACGACTCCGAATATATGCTCGACTTGGGCAGCGCTTATTACGGGCGTAAGGATTTTGACCAGGCTCTCAAGTATTACGAGATGGCGGCGGAATACGGCAACAGCGTCGCAGCCGAGTGCTTAGGCTATGTCTGGTATTACGGCAGGACGGGCACCAAGGACTATAAGAAGGCTTTCGAATACTTCTCCAGGGGCATGGAGCTCGGCAGCCCCGTCTCCACCTACAAGGTCGCCGATATGTACAAGAACGGCTACTATGTAGAGAAGGATTATGATAAGTACAAAGAGATGATCGAGGCTCTGTATTCCCAATACAGGCACTCCAACAGAGGGCCTCTGACCGACATCTTCACACGTGTCGCGAGGATCAGGATCGAGGACGGCAAGATCGACGAGGCGCTCTATCTTTACGACAGGGCCAGAAGGCTTCTGGAGCGCAGGATCGCCGGGAACCGCTTCTTCGGTGACATGAACGTTATGAAGTGGACGATCGAAGATATATACAGGCACCGCGAGTTCGACGAATACGACTTCGATCTTTACGACCTATACTATGTTCTGACCAAGCCTAATAAGGTATCATTTTATTATGACGGCAACGTATACGAGGTGGAGTCACTTATCGAGGACGGCGAACTCGTGATCAGATTTGAAGACAAGTGGTACAGGACTGTCGATGACTTCTTTAAGAAGGCGATGATCGACGGGTTGTATCTGACCACGATCTATCAGGAACTTTTGGATTTTGAACTCATTGACTAAGCGAGGTTTTGGATGGACGACCTTATCAAATCATTTAACTGCGATCAGGACAGATACGAATATCTTCTTTTCGAGCGCGACCACGTGCTCAAGGAAGCCGATCAGATACTGACCAAGTACAAGATCGAATTCGGCAAGCAGATAACGGAACTGTTCGAGATCAAGATCAAATGCATCAAGGCAAAAAAGACCATCGCCCACTACCAGAAGGCTCTGGCAGGCGACGGCCAGGTCAACGTGTCCAAGCTCGAGCAGCAGCTCGCCCGCGAGATGCAAGTCTACTCCGATCAGCTCAAGGCAATGCTCGCGGAAAACGAGGCGCTCAAGAATTGCGTTCAATTAACGCCTCACGAATCCAAGAGGATCAAGGAACTCTATTATGTCCTCGCCAAGAAGATCCACCCGGACCTCAACCCTTCCCTGGCAGATGATCCGGTGATCGCAGATCTTTGGGCGCAGATCCAGAC
>CADCPU010000279.1 GCA_902803365.1 Oscillospiraceae bacterium | reverse complement strand
TGTACTCAGATGCGCGAGAAAAGAATCGTGGTAATCTGAACTTGCTTCTCCCAATCTGAAGGAATCCCTGTAACAGGTACCCATAAGCCCCGACTGATGGTTCATGAGCATCCTTACCGTGATGTCCTTGTAGCGCTCGTCTGCCATCTTAAAGTCGTCGATATAATCCGTGACCGGAGCATCAAGATCGACAAGCCCCTTGTCGACAAGCTGCATAGCGGCAGTCGCCGCATACATCTTGCTTACGGAGCCGATCCCGATACAGTAGCCCGGATCATCTTGTTCTTCGGCATCATCAGCTCTTATAACTCCTAACGGCGCGAGCATCAGGGCTGTCATAAATCCCGTTGTTAACTTAATGAGTTTATTTTTCATCTTGTATCCCTCTCTTATCATTCGGTCATCAGTTCGCGGACGGAGATCTTCTTGATCTTCTTCGAACTTAAGTATGCACATACGAAGCAGAATACGAGTATCGCGAGATCAACAATAAGAACGCTTATGACGGATACCGTAACCTTGGCAAGTACCAGTTCGATCAGTGAGAGAAGCAGGTAACTTACTGCCGTTCCGAGTATTACCGCGATCAAAGCGGTAGGCACCAACTTGAACGCGAGCTGGAACATGAGTTCCCCGGACGTGTAGCCCATACTCTTCATAATGCCGAGTTCCCTGTATTGTTTCCTGATCATCGTGTTCATGAGGATCGACAGTATGATCATTACGACGATAGCAGCGACTGCCATAAAGGCGATCGATATTACTGCAAATACCATCGAGAGCATGCTCATCATCTCTTCAAGTTCAGCGCGCTCATATGACAGTGACGTGATCCTCATCGTGTTCGTGCTGCCGGAGATAACCTGACCGTCGTATTCGATCGC
Source organism: Oscillospiraceae bacterium (assembly GCA_902803365.1). Next base: position 2,044 of record CADCPU010000279.1, on the reverse strand, counting down.
GTACTCCATATAGCTTACGCCTTCTTCGATCATAGCCTCAGCCATCTTTTTTTGAGCAGTGTTCCTGATCCGATCTTCAACCGTATCGCCAGTTACTTCATCGACACTTATGTCGATAAGTTCCTTGCCGTATCTGGAAGTCAAGACATCTGCAAATTCCTTCTCATCTATCTTATCTTTGAGATAGATATCGACTGCATTCGGAATATATGAAGGTTCGACTCTCTTAAATCCGTCATCGGTCAGATATGCAGTTGCTGCGTTTACAACCGAATTGACAAATCCCGTCACTACGTAATCTCGTTTTACTTTCATATACTCGGCAGTGATCGTATCACCGACATTCGCTTTTGTCCGAAGTTTGAGCTGTGTCGTCATGGCGATCTCATTCTCATGCTCGGGCAATCGGCCCGATACTACGACGATGGTTGAAGTCTTTGAGTAATCATCATAGATCTCAAGATCTGCAGTGACGTCATCACCCACTTTTATGCCGACTTCTTTTGCCGCGAGGAGCACTTTGTCTACTTCAGGCATCGCCTCGATCTCAGAAGCAAAATCGGCCTTATCCACAAAGCCCGTTGTCTCGAGCCTGATATCAGGCAGTTCGTGTCCGCAGACACTGTTTAACATCGTTGTCTTGTTTCCGAGAAAACTGCAGATAATGAAGCTTAAGACTACAGTCAGAGTTGCAACTCCGATACAAAATCCTACTCCGATATTCTGCTTGACATTATCCAGGAATCCCTTCAATGCGAGATTTATGTGAACGTTGCCCCTGCTGTTTTCGAGAGGGAGAAGAGTCTTCTTGAAGTGATGTGTTTCGATTCCCTTGCGGAAAGCCTTCACAGGCGGATATTTACGCACGGACCTTGCTTTCGAGAGCGCCAGAAGAACCGTAAACAGCAGGATACCGATAATGGAGAGTACAAACGGGATGACTTCCGTCTGAAGTTCGCCCGCATAGTACATGGTCAGGGCCGCCTGACTCATGAGCGACTTTGTAAGTGCGACACCGGGAATAATACCGAGCAGCGCTCCGATGCCCGTGAGGATCAGATATTCAAACACATAGGACAGAGCAATCTCCGATGATGTATAGCCGAGCGCTTCTAGGACGCCGATCGATACGATCTGATCTTGAATGTCACCGACGATCCTGAAGCTGATCATGACCATGATAGCTACGATCGTAAGACCTGCCATGATAGCCACGATGATACTGACGATCGCCATATCGATAACATAGAGCTGAGTAAAATCTTCATATGTATAGATCAGCAAACCTCTGGACAGGTCGTTTACGCTGATGTCCTTGCAATAGTCTTCGAATTCCTTGAAGAATGCCTTCCCGTCTACGCCATCCTTGAGATCGATACCGATGGTCTCGTTTCTCGTGAGATACTGCTCAAGGTAAGCAAAGTCCTCGTCGGTTACGACAGCCTTGGAACTCAGATTCCATAAGCCGTTCTCGTAAAAGCCCGCTACCGTAAATGTATATTCGCGGTTCTTGTCTACATAAGTGATCTCATCGCCTACCTCGACTTCGAGCTTGTTCTTATATGCTTTGTTCATCCAGATGGGATGTTCGATCGAATCTTCTTCAGGAGCATTGAATCTCTCGATCTTTTTCTCATCGCTCAATGACACGAAGCTCGTATCATAGATATAATCACCTTCGCCTTTGACCGTAAGCGAGTAGCCTGATGCGACGCTCCAATGAGTATAACGCTGAACTCGATCATCATCTTCGATAAACTTCAGGAACTCATTCGTGTAGACTGCCTGATCAAAAGACGCCATATTACGGTAACAACCTGTATCCTCAACTATTTTCGGAACCATCTTGCCGATCCCCGCAAGCGAAGATACGGAAGATGCCAGAAGTATCGTACATATCATCGCCAGGATAACTGTAAGGATCGAATCCTTTTTATTCTTCTTTAACTTAGCAACTGATAATCTGATGATCTTATTCATAGTTACCAGCCCATCTCTTTCAGGAATGTCTGAAGCGACTCTCTTCTGCTGTTCTCTTCATCAG
>CADCPU010000278.1 GCA_902803365.1 Oscillospiraceae bacterium | reverse complement strand
TGGTGCTCGTGACCGGACTTGAACCGGTACGGATTTTACTCCGACGGATTTTAAGTCCGTTGCGTCTGCCTATTCCGCCACACGAGCATTTTTTCAAGCGCCTAAGGATAATAACACTTATGATATGTGTTGTCAAATGTTTTTCGTGAACAAAGTCAAATACAAAATTGAATTGACATTTTAATAATTCTGAAATGTTAAAAGTTGAAAATATATAGGACTTGAATTATATTATCTTTATTAATAATAGGATGGTGTAATTTATGCTCTATGATTCTGACGATAAAGAGAACAAAGAGGGTAAACTCTTTGGAGCAGACAGCGGCAATAATAACGATATAGATTTCCCTGCCGCAGAAGCTAACGAGAACTCTCTCTTTGGATCGACTCTTGCGAACAAGGATAATTCAAAACATGATTCATTGTTCGACTCCAGTTTTGAGGAGGGCGACATCGCGGCAAAAGACACGATCGATTCGTCATTCGCCATTTCATTCAAGAACAACGAGCCCGGTTCCGTATCGGACAAGCTCCGCAGCGAATCTGCTTCATATGATTCCTTAGACTATGAAGATGATCTCGAAGATTTTGATTTTGATTCATCGATCTCCGCATTCAAACCTCTTAACGGACCTGTATCCGTACCTGAAGAACCTAAGAAGGAAGAAGTTCCGGCTGAGCCTGAAGCTCCTGTAAATCCTTTTGTTCCTGTCGAGAACAAAGTCGAAGAGACTGTTGCTGCTGAAGAGGAAAAGGTTGAAGAGGCTCCTGCCGCAGTAGAAGAGAAAGTTGAAGAAAAGATCGAAGAAGCTGTTCAGGAAGCTCCAAAGCCGGTTGAGGAAAAGCCTAAGCCTACAGTCGATATCGTTAAGGATCTCGACTTCGCAGCTTCAGAATCTTTCAATTCATCAAGTTCATTCTCAGGCAACGCTCCTGAGATCAGCGCAGACGACTTTGCAGATATCGCCGCTGACGATTTTGCAGCAGCAGCTCCGGCCAATGCTCCGGAAGCAGAAGAGACCATCGAAGGCGCAGCTGCAGTTGCGGCAGCTATGGGCTCAGCTGATTCCTTTGCTGATGCTTTCGCTGAACCTGAGAAGCAGCAGGCTCCTGAAGAACCTGTTCAGAACAAGAATGTATCACCTGACAAGAAAGCTTTCGAAGCATTCAAATCATCCACTAAGGCAGCACCTGCTCCTCAGCGTGACAAGCTCGAGGGCGTACAGACATACGGTAAGGTCGCTTCAGGTGTAGACGCATTCGGAAAGAACAAGAATGCAGCTACAGTTGAGCAGCGCCAGCCTGTTAAGCGTCCTGCAGGAAACGTAAGACCGGGCGCAAGCAATTCAGGTTCATCCAATACAGGCAGCAATGCCGTCAAGCGCCCTTCACGTAATCCTAATCAGCCAAGCAACAGTTTTACGGCTAATACGGCTGAGAGAAAGATCCCGCCTACGCAGCGTTCAGCAGCAAGTCAGGCAGGCAATATCCAGCCTGTTACCCAGGTCGAAAAGAAAAAGACACAGAATTCAGGCCGCGGAGTCGGTTCGATCATCATCGTCCTTCTCCTCTTCGTTATCGTTATCGGTGTTATCCTTGCTATCCAGTTTGGTCCTAAGATCATGGATAAGTTCAAGAAGACTTCTGATACAAACGAGCCTGTAACAACTTCTATCATCTCAGAGTCCAGAACAGATCCTACGATCCTCCCTGAAGAACCTGAGGAGACAGATCCTACAACAGAGGCAACGACTACAACTGAAGCTACCACAACAACGGAAGCTACAACTACGACTGAGGCTACAACAACAGAAGAGACTACCGAGGAAACAACCACTACCGAGGCCACAACTACAGAAGCCACAACGACTACTGAAGCTACCACAACAACGGAAGCAACAACTACGACTGAGGCTACTACAACAACAGAAGCTACAACAACTACTGAGGCTACCACAACGACAGAAGCCACAACAACTACCAAGGAGACAACTGCTGCCACAACAGCATCCTCCGGCAGTTCCGTAGTAACAAGCTTCTACACGAGCATGGGCGGCTTCAAGTCAAATGACGATGGCTTCACATGTAACCTCATCCTCGAGAACTACGGCGATAAGAACGCTTCCCTCAAGGAATCCGTCAAGTCAGTAGCCATCACGTTCAAGTGTGATAAGACCATCACAAGCGTTACATCCGAGTACTTCACGTTCACGGCAGATCCTGACAAGGCTAACACCTTCATCGGTGTACCTAACAATGCAACGATCGAAGCCGGCGAGAAGTTCAAGGCTCCGATAACGATCAAGACCGAAGACGGCAAGCCAATGCACTACGGTTATACATCATGTTTCTACGAATGGAATAAATGATCCTTCAGGTCATTCCGCCCCGCCCTAACCGGCGGGGTTTTTTATTTTATTTTTTCGGATCTTAATATAATGATTCTAACTTTTTAAAAGCAGCGTCGCGATCAGTTTCTCCATTGATATAAGAGATCACAACCGGATCTGTCTTTGCTGCAACGGAAGGATCAGGATAAGAAACAAGTCTTCCCTCCTCTGCCGCTTTGATAAACTTATCCGAACATTCTGATACTGTATCCAAAGAATCAGCAAAAACCTTCTTAGAGACGGAATTGACTCCGAGCTTCTCCTGTACGTCGTTTTCGAAAAGCAAGCCAACAAATTCTCCCGCTGCATCTTTATCGGAACACTTGGAAGCAACAGCTGCAGAACCCGATGCAAAAAGCGAGAAACCGTCTCCGTCAGAAGACGGTAATGAAGTCAGGAACGCATCATCAGCGATCTGCTCAGTCGACTGGCAGTATACGGCATCAGAAAGCGAAGCGAATACTCTGGTACTCTGCATCGTCTCACCTTTGCCCTCAACAGCAAAAGCATCCCACAATTTGGATATATCATCCTTATCAGTCAAAGACAGGCACATATCGAATACCGAAGGACCAAGATACGATAATCCGTAGGTATAAGATCCGCCGTATGAATCGAGCAAAGTCAGATATTCGTCAAGATCAAGACTGCCGCAGGAGATATCGGAATAATCATCCCCCAATACGCGGACAATTTCCTCACGATCGATCAAAAGGCCCATGGAATCGATCTTATAAACTACCATGTCATCATCCTGAAAAGCACATGGGAGTATATCTGATCTGTCAGCATGAAGGTATTCAGACGGATCCGACAAAACATCATCTGAAAGTCCTGAAAGAAGATGTGCATCGATAAGGATGTCAGGACCTTTCCCCTCTTTAATGTCATCTTCCAGCTTCTCTGTTATCTCGTTAAGCGACGAAGCCATGGCAACAGTATCGGAAATCCTGTAATCATACATCCTGAACGGATCACAGTATGCTTCACACATATAGGTATCATCGAAAACGATCTTATGATCATCAGAAGACTTATTATATTCATCCACAGCAGCAGAGAGCTCTTCTGTTATCGGTCCGATATGAGCAAGAGTTATCTCTGTCTTATCCTTATCAGGATCCGAAGAAGACTTTTTAAACGAATATGCTACCAATTCGTCTCCCTCAACAGCTATAAAGACAGGCTCATCTTCACATACTGCGGGGATCATTCCCGACACCGAATAAGGATCCAGATCGCAACTGTCGACGTCAAATATCTCCTCCACTCCGTTTGCACCGTAAGAACAGAGAGTAGCACCTTTGAAGAACAAAGGATCTGAAGAAGCATAATTAAGATCTGATATCAGGTACGAAAACGGAACTTCCGTCTTCTTAACATCACCGCTCTTGGTATCGATCTTTATCATGTCATTGTCGTACAGATCCTTGTATCTGCAGTTCATAAGCAGAGAACCGTCACTGAGAGAATATACATTTATGATCTGCTCGATCCCATAATCAGCAAGTTCTTTGCCATATGATGTCGATCTGACATTTCCCTCTTCATCTATTCCTATGATCCTTACATCGCTCTTTTCTCTTTGAATAATGATCCTGGGAGTGCTCTTGATACAGTCAACTGACAATATGTTGTCACTTGGCAGGAGATCATCCTTGATATCTATCTCGCGCGTCTGTGATATCTCGCCGGTCTCAGGATCGATACGACCAAGTTCCAATCGGACAGTATCATTCTCAAAATCACTGTAAAACCTCATTACTCCGGTCTCACCATCGATAAAGAAATACTGTTCGCTGATATAAACATTCCCTTCACTCTCAAGAATCTTATCCTTGTGTCTCGAAAGAGTTGTTTTACCCTCATGGTCGAGAAGATACAGGTCACATGCACCTGAAACATCCGAATCACTGTAATTTTCGTAATACAGGATATGCTCCTTATCCGAATAGAGTATCTTTCCGTTTCTGCCCTGAAGTCCGTTATAACTCTTGATCACCGTTCTCTCCAATTCATAATGAGAAAGGTCACTCTGATCCTTATCGGAGTTAGAACATGCAGTAAGACCTGCGATCATCGCAAGTATGAGAACAGATGATGTTTTCTTCATAAGACCTCCGTCAGATGATGAGTCGATTATTTTATTATACCAAAAACAAAGGACTGCTCAGTTGAAGCAGTCCCTTAAGTATTCTTGTTTACCGATCACTTCTCGATCTTCATTCCGGAAAGGAACGCATTTATAAATCCGTCGAGGTTGCCGTCCATAACGGAATCAACATCGACAACTTCAAAACCTGTACGGTGATCTTTTACCATCGTATAAGGGCAGAAAACATAAGAACGGATCTGTGAACCCCATGCGATGTCCATCTGGTTACCCTTGAGGTCTTCGATCTTCTCCATCTGAGCTGCCTGAGCAAGAGCAAAGAGCTTAGCTTTGAGCATGTTCATGGCCGTCTCACGGTTCTGGATCTGTGAACGCTCGGACTGGCAGGCAACAACAACGCCTGTAGGGATATGTGTCAAACGTACGGCAGAGTCAGTCTTGTTGATGTGCTGACCACCCTTACCTGTTGAACGGTATGTATCAACACGGAGGTCTGAAGGATCGATCTTGATATCAATCGTATCGTCGAGTTCAGGCATTACTTCGCAAGATGCAAAAGAAGTGTGACGACGTCCTGACGCATCAAATGGAGAGATACGAACGAGACGGTGTACACCGATCTCCGATCTTAAGAAACCGTATGCGTTCTCACCGGTTACCATGATAGAGCAGCTCTTGATACCTGCTTCATCACCATCGAGATATTCAAGTACCTTGACCTCAAAGTCATGATTCTCGCACCAGCGGGTATACATTCTGTAGAGCATGCTTACCCAGTCCTGTGCCTCTGTTCCGCCTGCACCTGCGTGAAGTGTCAGGATCGCATTGTTCTTATCGTATTCGCCCGTGAGCAAAGTCTCAAGACGCATTCTCTCGAAGTCGGTCTTGAACTTCTCACAACCTTCCTTAAGCTCTTCAAGAGAATCAAGGTCCTCCGCCTCATTTCCGAGTTCGCAAAGTGCGAGGAGGTCTTCCCTCTCTGCAGCAAGAGACTCGAAGGATTCTACTTTCTTCTGAAGACGCTTGAGATTCGTCTGAAGTTTCTGGGCCTTCTCAACATTATTCCAGAAATCAGGCTCCTGGGTACGTGCCTCAAGCTCACTGATCTCAACGAGCGTATGCTCGATATGGAGAGATTCTCGCAATGTAGCGACAGGCTCGGCGAACGACTCAAGTTCAAGTCTTATGTTATCGTATTCAAGCATGGATCTTTCCTTCCTTTATATCATTTACAAATTCAGCAAGTCTCTTCATGGCTTCCTTGATGGACTCCATAGAGGCCGCATAACTTATCCTTACATAACCCTCACCGCATTCACCGAAGGCATTACCCGGTACGATGGCAACGTGTTTTTCCATCAGGAAACGCTCACAGAACTGTTCTGAAGTAAAACCCAGTCCCTTGATGGATGGGAATGCATAGAAAGCTCCTGACGGTGTGAAGCAATCCAGACCCGCCTCCTTTAATCCTGCGATAATTACGCGGCGGCGGTGATTATACTCGTCTTTCATCTCCTGCACATACTGAAGGCCGTTATGACATGCATCGATGATAGCGAGCTGTCCCATGGAAGGCGAACACATGATGCAGTACTGATGGATCTTGGTAATGGCCTTGATAAGTTCCTTGGAACCAAGAACATAACCAAGACGCCAGCCCGTCATGGCAAAAGACTTTGAAAAACCGTTGATCATTATTACTCTGTCTCTGATATCCTCGAACTGGACAAGAGAGCACGGCTTATCATCAACATAGTTGAGTTCGGCATAGAGTTCATCCGAGATAACGATGATATCAGGGTGTCTCAGCAGGACTTCGCGGATCTTGTTAAGATCCTCACGACCCATTATAGCGCCTGTAGGATTACTCGGATATCCCAAGATAATGTACTTGGTCTTATCCGTGATCTTAGCCTCGAGCTCTTCAGGCAAGAGCTTAAAGCCGTTTTCGGGCTTTGTCTCACATACGACAGGAACACCGTGAGCAAACATTACTGTTGCCTTATATGCGACAAAGCAAGGCTCTACGACTATGACTTCATCACCCGGATTGATGAGCGCACGAGCGACCAGATCCAATCCTTCACTTCCGCCTACTGTAATGAGCACTTCTCCGTTAGGAGAATAGTCAACTCCGTAGCGATCGCTTATATAATCACAGATAGCCTTACGTGATTCGATGTAGCCTGCATTAGGCGAATAGTGTGTAACGCCGTCGACAAGAGAATTTATACCTGCTTCCCTGACACTCCAAGGAGTAACAAAATCAGGCTCACCGATCGACAGAGAGATGACTTCGCCCTTCATCTCGTTTGCGAGATCAAAAAATCTTCTGATGGCAGACGGCGGTACCATCTTTACCACATCAGATATCTTATCTTCATAATTCATAATAAGTTTCCTTCTTAATATAACTGATACGTCTATTACAATACGATCTTCTGTCTGTCATCGTTATCGTTCCTCTCGGATACGATACCGTCGATCTTATACTTCTTGAGGATAAAGTGGGACTTTGTAGACAAAACGCCTTCAAGCGGAGCGATCTTCTCTGATACGAAGCTTGCAACCTCGCGGAGATTATCGTCTTCGTAGATGAGCATCAGGTCATAATCGCCTGATACGAGATAGCAGGAAGAAACTTTGTCATACTTGCAAAGAAGATTCGCGATATGGTCATAACCCTTGTTTCTCATAGGAGAGAGCTTGACTTCGATCATGGCGATTACGGATTCTCTCTCAGTCTTTTCCCAGTTGATCTGAGTTGTATAGCCTAAGATAACACCCTCTTCGACCAACGCCTTAAGTTCGGCCGCGATCTCCGCTTCGGTATTCCCCATCATTACGGCTATTTCTTTTGCATCAAGTTTTGCATTGTTCTTGATGAGCTTCAGCAATTCCATTCTGTTGACCATATTTTTATCTCCTTTGAAATTATAAAAATTCACCCCGTCAAGTCCTTCCTCTCGGAAGAACTGAGCGGGGTGAATGTAAATTCAATCTAGTCAGATACGAGCTACGCCGCTCTTACGTGCTGCCTCTGCTACTGCAGCCGCAACCGCCTTACCGACGCGTGGATCGAATGCATCCGGGAGGATGTACTCAGGATTGAGCTCAGAATCAGATACGATGCCTGCAATTGCATTAGCAGCAGCGATCTTCATCTCGTCGTTGATATCGGAAGCTCTTACGTCCAAAGCACCACGGAAGATACCAGGGAATGCGAGAACGTTGTTAACCTGGTTCGGGAAGTCAGAACGGCCA
>CADCPU010000277.1 GCA_902803365.1 Oscillospiraceae bacterium | reverse complement strand
TGTCTGGGCTCTTTATGAGGCTTCTGATATCGCGACTATGGATCAAGCTTCGCTGAGGCAGATGATATAATCGTTACAATAAGGATTGCGAGAGGCGTTTTATGGAACATGTGATTTCAGTTGATAATATGAGGGAGAGCGATAAGACTACGATAGAGTCGGGCGTTCCTTCTCTTGTTCTTATGCGAAGAGCCGCAGAAGGGATCCGCGGCGCATATTCATATTCGGGTAGTACCGCGGTAGTTGTTGGTTCCGGCAATAACGGCGGAGACGGCTTTGCTCTGGCCGAGATCCTCGCTTCTGAAGGAAAGCCTGTTTCAGTCTTTTCGGTGTCCGATCATTATTCGGAAGATTCAACTTACTATATGAACAAGTGTCTTGAACTCGGTGTGCCGGTAGTTCAGTTTCTGCCGGGCAGCGGAATGCTCCAAGATTTTGATACAGTGGTCGACTGCCTTCTCGGTACGGGCTTCTCGGGTGAAGTCCGCGGCAAGTACCGCGATGCCATAAACGAGATCAATGATTCTTTTGCGTTTGTCATAAGCGCCGATATAAACAGCGGCATGAACGGGGACACGGGCGAGTATCTGCTTGCCGTTAAGTCCGACATTACCGTGACGATCGGCTACTATAAGACCGGGCTTGTCCGTGCTGAGCTTCGCCGCGACCCTGCGATAGGTGCATTGGTCTGCACCGACATCGGGATCGGGCTGGTACGCGAGGAAAATTATCTTCTGAGCGATCAGGAGTGGCTCGATAACGAGCTTCCGCCCGAACTTGAGGAGTTCGATCCGGGCGACGGACATATTCGATTCAGGAGAGTTTGATACGTTTTGGTGACTGCCTGCGGGCGGTCTTTTTTTGATCTTTACGTTTTTACAACCTTAAGTTGCAGAGCTTAGTGGGCACTTTTCATTTTTACAACCCAAGGTTGTAAATCCTAGAAGGGCTTTTTGCAAGATACGACGTAAGGTTGTAAAAATGAAAATGACCTTTTCGAGACGCCTGCGTAAGGTTGTAAAAATATAACGGCACCTCAGCAGTTACTACATAAGGTTGGAAAAACGCGGCGGGTTGTAAATCCGAAGGCAAAGGCATATAATCTCACGCATGAGATTTAACTTTGACATTAAACGTATACTTATTTGCTTTGTTGCAGTGTTCGGAATGGGATTCTTTTTGTCATTCCTCATGCTCTGCAACCTCGGAACCGATCCGTGTTCCTTTATGAATAAAGCCGTATCCCTGAGGATCGGTATGATGTTCGGCACATGGCAGCTGATTATGAACGCCGTCATGCTCCTGATCGTTATCTTCTTTGACAGATCAAACCTCGGTTTTGGTACGATATTCAATATGGTGCTGGTCGGTTATTATGTCGATTTCTTTGATTGGCTCTGGGGCAAGGTCATTCCCGCGAAGGTCTTCACGGATGCTGCGACCAGATGGCCGATCTTCCTTGTGGCGCTCCTGTGCTTTATCATAAGCGCCGCTGTTTATATAAATTCCGATATGGGTGTCTCGCCATATGATGCACTCCCGAAGATAATCACCGATAAGGTCACGAAGCGTTTCCCGAAGATCCCCAAGATGCTCCTTCGTATGGCGTGGGATTTCTCGGCAATTGTCGTAGGTATACTCGTAGGCGGTAAGCCGGTAATAGGTATCGTGCTTATGGCCATATTCTTGGGACCTGCAATAAGTCTCGTAGGTAAGCTCTTTTTCGCGAAAAAGGACAAAAAGGCGCTTGAAGTAAATCGTTAAGAATTTAAAGTAAAGCTTTAAAAATGTGTTGACAAACTTTAAATTCGGCGGTAGTATTGTGTCAAGAACGCAATCTGTATCGTCGGAGGTAATGGTTATGTCAGACAGAGCAGCACAGCTTAATAAGAGACTTAAGGGAGACAGGATCTGCACGCTCATCGTTATGTTCGTCATGTTGTTCGTGGCGGTAGGGCAGATCGTGAGATTTTTCTCTATAGGCGAGAGTTCAGAGCTCGGGCGATCGCTTCAGGGTCTGGCCGGCGCTGTCTGCATGTTCCTGGTATACAAACTGCTGAAGAGGATAGAGGAGACGGGTAAGCCGTTTGACGATTCCACGATAAAGTATCTCAGGGCGATCGCGGGAATACTTATCATTGCGGGTCTTTTGTCATACGGAGTTGCCGCAGGCGTTGATTTCATAAGGAACGGTACCGCAGAGATCGAATTCCACAATATTGATCTGGTCATCCCGATCGTGGGCGTTAATATCGGAATCATCTCGGAGATCTTTGTTTATGGCAAGGAACTTCAGGAAGACAACGATCTTATCGCGTAAGGAGGCTGGGGAATGGCTATTATCATAAGACTGGACCGAATGATGGCGGACCGTAAGATGTCTCTTAATGAACTGGCCGAGAAGGTCGGAATGACGAACGTTAATCTTTCCAACCTTAAGACCGGCAAGATGAAGGGTATACGATTCGAGACGCTGGATGCGATATGCGAAGTGCTCGACTGTCAGCCCGGAGACATTCTGGAACATACGAAGTAATTCACGATAAGGGGTAAATAAAATGAAAGAAGTATTTGGAACTTCTTCCGTAGTGGAAGAAGCCAGGTTAAGTGCGCGCCAAAGAGCGGGCGAGGGCAGGACGCCGGGTCAGAATTGTATCATCGTGATCCTTATAACACTGCTGATCTATTTTATCGCACAGACGATCATGAGCTTTGCGATGGGCGGCTATCTGGCATTTGACATTATGAGCACGACAGACGTAACTCAGGATTTTACGTTTGAACTCGGGTGGGACAGTCTGATGAGTCCGGGTATGATCCTTGTAATGCTCTTTTCGGAGATCGTTATAGTGATCGCTTATATCATCTATATCAAAGCGTTCGAAAAGCGCAGGGTCACATCCATCGGATTTGTCAAAAAGCGTGCGGTTCCGTCGTATCTTATCGGTATCGCAGGCGGTGCGGCGTTTATGATCATTGACGCGTTGATCTGTAAGCTTGCGGGAGCGATGACGTTTGAGCCTTCCGGCATATCGGTTTTTAAGATCGTACTTTTTGCAGGCGGTTGGATGATCCAGGGACTTGCAGAGGAAGTAATGTGCAGAGGTTTTCTTCTGACTTCGATAGCTCGCCGCAATTCGGTAACGCTCGCGGTCATCTTAAATTCGGCATTATTTGCTGTTCTGCATGTATTTAATCCGTCAGGTATGAACGTGCTTGCAATGCTCAATCTGTTCCTGTTTGGTGTCTTCGCTTCATTGCTGTTCTTGAGAAGCGGGAACATCTGGCTCTGTGCGGGACTTCATTCAGCATGGAATATGGTGCAGGGAAATGTGCTGGGGATCCCGGTCAGCGGTATCAATGTCGATTCCGTATATTCTTCTGCGGCAGATAGCGGAATGACTATCGTAAACGGCGGCTCGTTCGGCCTTGAAGGCGGCATTGTTGTTACGGTAATGCTGATGGTAAGCTGCGCAGTATTGATGTTCTGGAGCAAAGGTCACAACAGACAGTGATCGGATCTGCCTCAATCGAATTGCCAAATTTATTTTATTTGGGTTATAATACTTGAAATATTGAATTGTGGGTGTGGAAAATGAGTAGAACATCAGTTCGAGAGAGAGTCTTGCTCGCTGCATTAGACCTCTTTTCGCAAAAAGGCTATAATTCGACTTCGGTCGATGAGATCGCGGAAGCCGCAAATATGAAAGGTCCGAATCTCTATAAGTATTTCAAGAACAAGGACGAGATCTTCCTGTCGCTTCATGTCTTGATGGAGGAGAATTACAGGTCGAATATGTCTCTTGATCCGGAGAAATATAAAGATATTCGTACTTCTCAGGATCTGAAGGAATTCAGCTTGAGGCAGATCAGATATACGATCACAAACGACAATGTCAGAAAGCTTCGCAAGATGTGCACCATCGAGCAGTTCAGGAACGATAACCTGAGCGCCGAGGCCTCGAAGCATCAGTTTAAGAACATCAGAGAACAGTATAAGACGATCTTTGCGGGTCTTATGGAAGCCGGCGTGATCGAGAAGACTGATCCCGAGATGCTGGCGATGGAGTTTTTCGCGCCTGCGACATTGCTGATCCAGCAGTGCGACCGCGAGCCCGAAAAGACCGAAGAGATCATCGCGGATATAGAACGCTACACGGATTTCTTCATCGCACAACACTTTAAGTGATAAATCGGAGGATATATGAAAGTCGGTATTATAGGATACGGCAGCATGGGCAAGATGCTGCTCCATAGATTTTCAGATTCCGGACTGCTCGATTCGAGCAGTCTGTTTGTTTCTACGAGAACACGCTCAAAACTCGACGAGGTAAGCGGCATCGCGACAGCCTGCACGAACTGTGAGGCAGCCGCCAATTCCGACATCCTGTTCCTGTGCCTTCGTCCGACCGAGATGAAGGGCATCATGGAGGAGATCAAGAGCTCCTTAAGACCCGAGACCTTGTTCGTGTCGCTCAACGGCAGCATCACGTTTGACATGCTCGCCAAGACGATCGACCAAAAGACCGCGAAGGTCATCCCGAGCCTTACGGCCGAGATCAACAGGTCTCAGACTCTCGTGTGCTATAACGACAAGGTGAACGACTCGGATAAAAAGGCATTGACTACGCTCCTTGAGACGATCGGCAATGTTATCGAACTGCCCGAAAACGAGCTCGGTATGGGCTCTGAACTCGTCAGCTGTATGCCGGGATTCATCGCTTCTGTTTTCGATGTCATCTGCGAATCAGCCAAGGCCCACACCTCGATCCCTTATGATCAGGTAGTGAAGATGGTCCTGAATACCATGAGTGCGACCGGCGATCTGATGCTTCAAAAGGAACTCTCTTTTAACGACGTCGTAACGCGCGTCGCTACCAAGGGAGGCATTACCGAAGTCGGCTCTTCCGTGATCTACGAAGGATTCCCCAAAGTCGCGGACGATATGTTTGAGAAGACTTTGGAGAAGAGAAGACAGACCGCGATCAAAGCGGGCGAATCATTCGGAGATTAACTTATGGATATCGAGCATTTTTATATCGAAAAGGGTGAGGGTGATCCGCTCCTGCTGCTTCACGGAAACGGTGAAGACAGCAGTTATTTTGTCTCGCAGATCGAGGAGTTCTCAAAGCACTATCACGTCTATGCGATCGATACCCGCGGTCACGGCAAGACGCCTCGCGGAACAGCTCCGTTCACCATCCGTCAGTTCGCTGATGACCTTCTCGGTTTTATGGATGCTCACGAGATCTCCAAGGCTCATATCCTTGGGTTTTCCGACGGTGGCAATATCGCCATGATCTTTGCTCTCCGCTATCCGGAACGTGTCGACCGCCTGATCTTAAACGGTGCCAACCTGGATGCTTCCGGAGTCAAGCGCTCTACTCAGATCCCGATCGAGATCGGATATAAGTTCGCGATGAAAGCTGCGCAGAAAAATGAAGGCGCCAAAGCCAACGCGGAGATGCTCGGACTTATGGTCAACGATCCTAATGTCGCGCCGGCTGAGCTTGAGGGCATCAAGTCCAAGACTCTGGTGATCGCAGGGACCAAGGATATGATAAGGGAAGACCATACGCGATTGATCGCTTCTTCCATACGTGGTTCAAAGCTCGTTCTTATCAAGGGTGATCACTTTATTGCGAACAAGAAGCCCGAGGAATTCAATCGGGCTGTCCTTGAATTTTTAAATGAATAAGGAAAGTAAAAACGCTGCAGCCTATTGGGGCATGCAGCGTTTTCGCATTACGTATATTTGTATCTTATCCCTTATTTATCCCTTATCCGCTTAGTCTGCTTTGATGCTGATGCTGCCTGTTACGCAGTGAGCATTGATCGTCCTGTCTGCTGCGGCAGTTGAATCTGTCTTGCATGAACCTGTTGTGCAGGAAGCATCGATATCGTATTCGTCCGAGATCTTACCGTCGATCTTGCCGGTCGTGACTCTGACATCGATGTCATCAGCCGTAAGTTCGCTGAACTGGATGTCGCCGGTCGTTGCTTTCATCGAGATCTTCTTAGCGTTAAAATCATTGACCTTGATGTTGCCGGATACTGCCTTGACCGAGATGTCATCAAGATCGGTGCTCTTGTTGCTGCCGATATTGATATTGCCCGTCGTACAGTCTACCTTAAGGCTGTCATTGAATACCGCATGGCAGTTGAGGTCTCCGGTTGTCATCTCAAAAGATCCTTCATCGAAAGTGAAATCATTGTCGATCTTTACATCGCCCGTTGTTAATGAGAGGTTGAGCTTCTCATATTCATCCTCAGGGAGGAGGATCTCAGTCTCGATGTTCTTTGAAGTAAAGCTGATCATATGTCCGATGATGTTCTTGACCTTGGACTTCTGATTCGTGATGATCTTGAGCTCGTTGTTGCTGACGTCGATCTCGTGCTCGAAATACTCGCAATCGTAGTAGGTGATGTGCGTCTCGGAATCTGAAGACTTGCCGAATCTGATGTCGCCCTCGATCTCGTCGATCTTGATTGAACTGAATGCTTCGTTGGTATCAAAATTCTTTTTCTCGAACTTCACGTCCTTGTCCTCTTTAATGCTGCAGCCTGCTGACATCATTGTTAATGCGATAAGTCCTGTCGTACCTGCTGCTTTGATCTTATTCCATGTTGTGTTTTTCATACTCGATTTACTCCTTATGTATCTATCTCGTTATTCCCTTGGAGGTTTGTGTACCTCCTTCTGCGATATACTATGTCACACGAGGTATATCGTGTCAAGGGGTATTTTGCAAAATAACGAACCTTTTTTCGCGGCCGCCTGATGGGCCTTTTTCTTGCTTCTTCTTATAGCGCGCGAGGGTCTTGCGCAGATTTTTACAACCTTACGCTGCATCTCGAAAATGCCTTCCCGGATTTTTACAACCCTACGGAGTAGATCAAATATTCACCTTTTGTCTTTAACTCCGTAAG
>CADCPU010000276.1 GCA_902803365.1 Oscillospiraceae bacterium | reverse complement strand
GACTCATCATTATCATTTGTTACATCACTATCTTCACCCGGTTCAACATCATCACCGGGAGTATTATTCTCCGTATCATCTGTCAGATCTGTATTCTTCTCAGTATCGGTTTCGTTTCCAATCTGCTGTTCATCAGAAATATCCTCATCAACAGGTTCGCCAGAAGCAATCTCTGTCGGTTCCTCATCTTCAGGAACCGCCATTATTATCTGAGTCGGTATAAGATTCCAAAGAAGCGCGAACGACATTATGCCGCTCATAATCTTTGTGCTCTTTTTGGTTTTTGTTCTCTTCTTCTTCATATCATCACCTTCGTATCCTGTATCAATACCTCTCGTTCAACGATCAATCCTCAGTGTACTTGTAAGCTACATACTGAGAAGCGGCATTGGCTCCTGTATAGGAGGTGTCTCTTTGTGTTTTATAAAGTTGTAATTCATATCGATTTTGTACTGTAGAATCGACCACAATGGTCATCATTCTCCACCCGTAATAAGGACTTCCGGAATCAGCGTAAATTCCGTTGTCTGTTACATTGCTACCTGCCGGCAATGTGCTCTGGAAGAAAGGATTAAGTTCAAAGTAATTAGGATCCCAATATACTCTTACTGTTCCGACACCACTTCCACTTACGATGTAGTTATAGAAAGAGTAATCTCCAGTCTCGAGCAATTCACCCTTCCATGCCGATGCTTCAGATGTACTTGGAGAAGCAAACAAGTAGCACTCCAGGAAAGAAGTAGAATCACCCAGCTTGTCTGCAGTAACAAATATGTAGAAATTCGGTGTCGAACTCTGCAGTTCACTGATATCAAACGCTACCTGGAAACGGTCTGTCGAGGTTCTGTCCTTTGCCAGATGCTCGCCGGTGAATACCTGTTTTAAGTTATTCTCATCCAATGTATATGTTGTTCCTGTAACAACCGTTCCGTCATCCTCGGTTTTTTTTTTTGTATATGATTTTCCCGAAAGACGTGTAATACACTCCTGATATGCACTTGGATTCTCGGTCTGAAGTTCACTCAACAACTTGTAATCGTCTCCAATACGAACTGCAAGTTCTACAGTAAAAGTGTAATCAATGTTTGAAGTATTAACCGTCAACGGATCACTCTGATCATAGTTACAGATAGAGACTGAATACTGATTTGATGTTATCATCTTAGTTGAAAAAGACGACTTCATACAGTTGGAAGAGAAAAGTTCCAATGCTGAAACAGCCTTTTTTGTGGTAACTACACGCTTAACTGATTTCAATCCCGTATATGCAGCAAAGGATATGAAAGAAACCGACAAAAGCATAACGCAGATAAGCCATACCAGCGTCCAATGCTTTTTAAGTCTGTTAATGTATGCTCTCATATCTTTACCTCCGTTATGCATTACGATGTATGCTTACTTGCCGAGATGTAGATCATATCAGTCTCTTTGTTATTCGTTGCCTTGTTCCATTTATTGAATTCCGTAGAACTTGCCGATTCATTCCAGGAAAGTTCAAGGATAAAGAAATCGTAATCATTTGCATTTTCTGCTGCGACCGTAACCTGAGAATATAGAGGGATCGCGTATATTTCAGGTGTGCCATCATCTTCCGCATCATATGTCTTGTTAAAGTAACCGTCCGAATCCTTTGCCAAGAGTCTTCCGTAATAAGATTCCGATGTTGTATCGCCATTCAGAATCTGAAGATTAAGTGCACTTCCGTTTTTCTTATACATAGTCTGATCTGTCTCATCAGCGATAGGAGCGTAGATCACATCAACCTCAGAAGGATCATTCGTCTCTTCTGCTCTGTAGAGCGTATATGTAAACGGAATGTTTGTCGTATAAGCCAGCTGGATATCGTAAAGAGACCCGAGCTCGCCTGTCTTAACGCAGAATACATAACTCTTTGTTCCACCACCCTGGAGAGACTCGATATCTATATCCGTAAGGTCAAAGTTCTCAATAGGATCTTTGTTTCCTGCTCTTATATCAAGTGATTCAGGTGTCAGGATCCTGGTGAGTGTTTCCAAACGATCTGAAAATGCAAACCATGAATAAACAGGAACAGCGATGAAAAGCAGCATAGTAATAACAGATGCAGCAATAAATTCGATTCTCTGCAATCTTGATAAACTATGATAGACAGCTTTAAACTTCTTCATGTTTTTCATCGTCTTACTCTCCGTCCACTGTGCTCATTCGTACAAGAATGAAGTCAACTCCCGTTCCTATATCATTGTCCGCTGCGTCATACAATCCACCGTATGTGATATATGATCCTGCGATTATCTGTTCTGTCAGATTCTGCTCCGGAACTGTTCCTGCGAAATAATATTCAGGATATGCGCAGATATTCGTAACTACCTTGGTGTAATCCTCAGAGCTTGTATTGAGCTTCGGATGCTCATTTACAATATTTCCGTCATATGCATTTACCAGATGGCTCAAGTGCTCCGGCCATACCCAGTAGATATCTACTGTCTGCGGTCCGTCGGCCTTTGCGAATGTTCTGCTGAATATACGCTCGGCATCTGCATTGGAAGTAATCGGTCCAGAATAAACCGCATTTGCAGTTCCTTCGTTCGTACAATGCTCGAACAACAATATGTGACCATTCAAAAGATTGCTTACTGAACCGCTCGATATTTCATTCATCGTAATAACAGGTTCTCCGTTTACAGTGCTCTCGGAACACGAATAACCGATAATCTCAAG
>CADCPU010000275.1 GCA_902803365.1 Oscillospiraceae bacterium | reverse complement strand
TAGAAGAAAAAATATGTAAACGGCAGTGTGCAGCGAATTATTAGCGGAAAAGGAGAACGGAACAGCAATAACAGAGCCGACAGGAATGCCGGAATGAACGATATGGTCTTAAGACTCAGTTCATAGGGCGCACCAAGCTTGGCCGGAATGGAAAGCAGCAGATGCCAGAACGGCGGATGGCCTTCATAATGCGGCAAGGTGAGGATCATATCCTTATAACTTGCGCTCCTCGCGATCTGCCAAGCCTGTGCCTCATCGAACCACGGCTCGTGAAATAACTGCGCAATTATCAACAATATGGCAAAAACAACGAGAACGATCTTCTCGATGTTTCTCTTTTCGGTTTTAAACATACGATACACACTACTCCTTCGGCGACAAGTATAGCACGCGCGCGAAAAATAATAAACAAAGGGATGTCCCGTTGCCGAGACATCCCATCTTCCATGCACCTATCCTTTATTCCGATATCTGTTCCCTTACCAACCCATGTCCATAAGCCAATTATTGAGATTACGCTCGCGATCCTTAAGCGGGATCGATGTGTCGTTCTTGTATTCGCCCTGAATGTTACCGTCCATGATAAAGAGGACGCGTGAGCAGCGGGCAGCGATACGTGAATCGTGAGTTACCATGATGATCGTCGTGCCTTCTGAGTTGAGCTTTACGAGCTCGTCCATGACTTCGTTTGAAGAAGTGCGGTTCAATGCACCTGTCGGCTCATCAGCGAAAAGGAGCTTAGGTGAGTTGATCATGCTCCTGCAGATGCAGGCACGCTGGAGCTGACCTCCGGATACTTCATTTATATCGTTGTCTGCGACTTCGATGATACCGAGTTTTCTCATGAGTTCCTCGCCGCGCTTGATCTTTTCCTCGCGGGAACCCTGTGTGCTCTCAAAAGCCGGGAGCAGGATATTATCGAGGATCGACAGGTTCTTCATCATGTACATCTGCTGGAAGATGAAGCCCATCTTTTCGAGACGGATCGAAGCAAGCTCAGAACTCTTGACCTTGACGATGTCCTGACCGTCGAACTTTACGGAACCGCTCGTCGGAACATCCATACCGGAGATCGAGTAGAGCAGCGTCGATTTACCTGAGCCGGAAGGTCCCATGATCGCGACCATCTCGCCTTCGTCGACCTTGAGGTTTACGTTGCGAAGGACGTTGATCTGGCGCTTGTCGACTACGTATGTCTTGCAGAGGTCCTTGATTTCCATTACTGTATTTGCCATGTTTTTAGTCTCCTTTATTACTCGATGCTTGCCGTGTCGTTACTTGTGATCTTCTTGGTGTAGAGTGCCGTAAGAGCCGTTGTGATGACAGTTACGACCAGTATGATGAGCGGATAGAGCGTAAGTCCTGCGAGGCCGTAGTTGTAATCAACGCTCGTTGCTCCCATCAGGCCGAAGATCGGTGTGATGCAGAGGTGTGTCATCGGGATCGCGAGAACGACTGCGATGACCATTGCGATGACCGCTACGATGAAGAATCGGAGCACGTGCCACTTGATTATCCTTGAGTCGTTAAAGCCGATTGCCTTGGCGATCGCGATGTCCTTCTTCTCATCTGCGATGAAGGATCTCTCCATCAGGATAGTTACGAGGATGACTACCACGATCGTGATCGCGAGGAGAAGTCTTTGTACCAGCTTCATCGTGTCGTAGACCTGTACGGACTCCTTACAATAATCGACCTTGTTCTGTACGAGTTCAACGTCCAGGAGTTCGTTGACCTTTTTGGCTCTCTGATCGATCGTTGCCTGATCAGGTGAGTCATTGAAGTTGATCCTGTACTGGAGGATCGACGCTGCCATCTTGAAGGAAGGCTCGGCATCACAATGAAGGAGGATTATCTGTCCGGTGTTGTTCATCGACTGGAATATTGCGGTGATGAGGAATCTCTCCTCACCGTTTCCGATATCCATCTTAACGCTGTCACCTATCGAAGCTCCGGTCTCCTTCACGATCTGCTCGGTTATCGCGATCTCGTTCTTGTTGGAAGGCGCGCTGCCCTCTGTGTAAACGTATTC
>CADCPU010000274.1 GCA_902803365.1 Oscillospiraceae bacterium | reverse complement strand
GCACAGAGTGTACTGCCCATGAGGGCGAGTGTTGCTATTGCAGCTGTAATCTTTATCTTTTTCATGATTGTTTTCTCCTTTGCTTTGTTAGCATAGTCATAGTATCATAGCGTTTTTTTACGGACAATCGGCAAAGAAGCCACTTTTTTCGCGCATAAATTGACATAATTTGATCGATTTTATTGCAACAGAATCAAAGTTAAAAACGTCTGCGTTTTTCGCGCACGAAAACCGCCCCGATCAAGATGATCGGAGCGGCCGGTGAAAAAAACAATTAAATAATTATCAGAGAAGGTGTGCACGGAGCTCGTCACCGGAAAGAGGTGAGAGAAGAGCAGGTGCGATATCGAAAACAGTCTTGCAGCCGAAGTCTTCCTTGGAAGCGAGACGGAAGATAGCACGTGCATAAGCAAGAAGTACGGAAGCTGTGAACTCAGGGTTGGAATCGAGCTTCAAGCTGTACTCGATAACGTGCTTGTTCTCGTTGTTCCAGCCTGTTGTACCTGTACGGAATACGAAACCGCCGTGAGCCATACCGCTGTGATTCTTAGCAAATTCATCCTCAGTGATGAAGTGTACTGTTGTATCGTAATCGGAGAAGTAGTTAGGCATCTCCTTGATAGTCTTCTCGATGAGTGCGAGGTCTGCGCCTTCCTCAGGAACGATAAAGCACTCACGTGTGTGCTTCTGACGTGTTGTGAGCTCAGGGTTGGAACCGCTTCTTACAGCCTCGAGAGCTGCCTCTACAGGAATTGTGTACTGCTTGCCGTTCTTAACGCCCGGAACACGACGGATAGCATCGGAGTGACCCTGGCTGACGCCCTTGCCCCAGAATGTGTAATCCTTACCGTCAGGAAGGATGCAGTTAGCATAAAGTCTGTTAAGAGAGAACATACCCGGATCCCAACCGCAGGAGATGAGAGCTGCCTTCTTGTTTGCAAGAGCCTGCTCGTTAACTGCTGCATAGTGCTCAGGGATCTTAGCATGTGTATCAAAACTGTCGATTACGTTAAAGTTCTTAACGTATTCAGCTGTCTGCTTAGGAAGGTCTGTAGCGCTGCCGCCGCAGAGAACCAAAACATCGATCTTATCTTTGTAGGACTCAATGTCATTAACGCTTACTACAGGAACGCCTGCTGTCTTGATCGTAACGGAAGAAGGATCTCTTCTTGTGAAGACTGCAACGAGCTCCATATCGCTGTTGTGTGTAATACCGGCCTCAACGCCCTTAGCGAGGTTGCCGTATCCTAAAATACCGATTCTGATTGCCATATAATTTTCTCGCTTTCTAATTTAATAGCATTCTAACTCATTGATTATAAATGAAACTTCGCGGTTTGGAAATTGCAAAATTTCATTTTTATAAAAAACGTGCATTTTTTGTTTTAATTTATAACATATAGCCTGTTGTCGCGCATTGCCGCATCTTTGCTCTCTGCTGCGATTTTGCCCTGTTTTGCAAGACGAAGTGCTCGAAAATGCGTTATGCCTTTTTCTTTGCTGCTATATTCTTAACCTTGACCTTGATCGATCTTACGCTCTTTTCGCCTGACGGAACCGCCGGGAGCTGTAGCTGACCTGACTGCCTTACGCCCTTGATACCTTCGGTAAAGACAAGTCTGACCGAATTGATGAGAATGTTTTTCGTTTCCTTATCAAGACCCTCGATACCCTTGGTGAGTTTATTGATGATCTTGATCTTGTCGGCCGTAAGCTCTGTCAGGGTGTAACCTTCGTAGCCCTTGAGTATGACTGAGAGCGCATCGGCAAAAGTCTTGCGCTGCTCGACTGTTGAATTGCGAAGATAGGTCTTGAGCGCCGTGTCTATCATTTGGCTGCCTTTGTCATTCTGCTTGAGGTGGACGAACTTTGTTCCGATAAGCTCCCAAGTAAAGCCGCTGTGCTGATTAAATCCGCCCGTCGCCGTACTCTTGACCGGAATGGACTTTTCCTTGCGCTCCAGGAGCATTCCTATTATCGATGACTCCGGGACCAGCGTCGTGATCCTGTCTATCAGCCTCTTGTATGTAGGAAGCTCCTCGATATTGGACAGGAATCCCGGGCCGTCGTAGTTATAGACGCGCTCGATCCTGGTGTTGACCTTAAGCGGTGACATGATGGCCGAATAAAGAGCAAGGTTGCCGCCTTTGGAATGTCCTGCGAGCACAAGCTTTCTGTCAGGATATTTCTCCGCGACCATGTTCAGATATTTAACTGCCTCAGCCTGTGAAGGGACAGTCTCCAGAAATCCCATATTGAAGTCTTCTTTCCAGCCTGCGACCGTGTCGTCCGTGCCTCTATAGGCGATCACCATCATCTTGTTGTCGAGTTCAAAGGTAACTGCCGCAAACTGAATCTCTTTCTTTGGATCAAAGATGCTGTAGAAATCCGATACTTTGATATTCTTGAACCTCGCAGAGTTCTCGCACTCCTCCAAAAGGTCGACGTAATCCTGCGTTTTTACGAATAGCATTGATACGGGATCGATGCCTTTTGTCTTGATGAATTGCGCGTATTCTTTGAGTGTAGTCTCTGTTTTCGATGATTCGGTTAATAAGACATCGAAAGCAAGATAGCTGAGCTTGGCGAAGATCATTCCGTCGACTTCATTCACGGCCGATTTTTTGAAGGTGAGATCACCGCGCCATTTAATATAATCAACTATATTACTCATATAATTTCCTCCGCGATCCGATTGCTTATATCATAACTCAAATTTACTGTCTATAAATACAAAATCACAAATTTATTGTATAATTAAAGTAACATAAAACTCCGACGGGAGGTGATCATATGTCGATCAAAATAATCACCATCAGCAGGCAGTTCGGCAGCGGCGGAAGGACTATCGCCAAGAAGGTAGCCGACGAGCTCGGATTCAATTACTATGATAAAGAGATCATCGAGCATGTTGCCGTAGAGACCGGTTTCAGCAAAGAGTACATCGAAGAGCGAGGAGAGCATGCTCCGGGTAAGACGATCCTCTCATACGGATTCGAACCGCAGGGCGTTCCGGGAATCATGAACGGCATGTCAGCCGCTGATTACCTCTGGAGTATCCAGCGTCAGGTGATCCTCAAGATCGCTGAGGAAGACAAGCCTTGTGTCATCGTTGGCCGCTGCGCCGATTATATCCTCAAGGAATATGATGACGTCTTCAATGTTTTCATCCACGCTGATATGGAATTC
Source organism: Oscillospiraceae bacterium (assembly GCA_902803365.1). The sequence goes on along the minus strand of CADCPU010000274.1, from coordinate 6,001 downwards.
CGTAAAGACCGTATCGTCCGTCTTTATGGTGAATCCGAGAATAAACCGGAGAAGCGCCTCATCGAGAAGGATAAGAAACGTAAGACCAACTACAAGTATTACACCAACCAGGATTGGGGCGATTCCGTTAACTACGACTTGAGCCTCGACAGCAGCTTTTTCGGTGTCGACAAATGCGCTGAGATCATCTGCGATCTGGTAAGGAAATCATAAGATTTGTAAGGCATCGCCATAGATAAATAATTTCTCCCCCATAAGGTCTTTTTGGACTTTATGGGGGTGTTTTTTTGCCTGTAAAGTGCCTCCGTGAAAATTCGTGGTCAAAATGCCCCCTTGCGGCGCAGGCGTTTTCGGCGTTTTTTGACGAATTGTCACTTTTTGTTACTTTTTGTTCCGTTTTTTTCGTTGACTTCGTTTTATGATGAAATCACAAATCTAATGGAATAAAGGAGAAGGAAAAATTATGTACAAGACAATCAGAGTTTCGAGAAAGAGTATTGAATTGGTTGAGGATTCGATATACAAGGGCTGTTCAATGAATGTTGTATTTAAGATGCTTTTCAATCGTTTTAATTCGGAATCCAATATCTTTTGGGGACGGTTCTGCGTTAAGCTGAACACTGTTCCTGATGAACAGGTGGTGGTCAGGCTCGATGAGGAGGTGCTGCGGAAGATCGATAAAGTCGTTGAGTATCTGAATAAGAATTATCGGAAAGTAAAGCGTGTACATGTGATCGAGCAATTACTGACTCTCTTTATTAAGGGGGATACCGAGAATTATATATCCGTCAATGTCAGAGGCTACAGATCAAAGACTTCCGAATTGAGCGAAAGGCTTAAGGAGATAGCCAAGCACATAAATACGGTCATTCCTGATATGATCTTTGTCCAGGAAATCCAAGTCGGAGAGAACGGAATTTTGCTCGACGGTTTTCTTAATGAACTGGCGGTCAGATACGCATGTATCCTCCCACAGGGATTTGATGCTGATAATGATTATAATATGTGCATTTGTGTAACCTTGATCCGCGCAGATCTTATGAGTAAGGTCCGGCCGCTTAAGATGGCAAATGAGAAGAAGGAATGGCGCCACAGATATAACATGTTCGACGTTGGCGGCCGCATATATCTGAATATCTGGGTCCAGCAGACATTCGGAAATAACGCCAATACCAAAGTGACGGCTGACTGTATGTGGGCGGCTTTGAGATCAGAGATCAATTATCACTCGAACAGCGATCACGAGTTCTATGTTATGGGGGATCTTAATGCGTGCGAGGGCGTATACGAGAATGAATTGTCTGCGATATCTGCCGAGCTTGTTAATACCAAGAATAATTCGGATATATGCAGAAAGACAGCTGCCGTGAATATCCTTGATCATGCCTTTGCAAACAGATATGTCGTGCAACGGAAACCGGTAACCACCAGAATATTGGAGCCGTCCATTCGCGAGGCTATGTTGTCAGATCACGATGCTTTGGTCATGACTATAAAGGTATGAACGCGTTTTGTAACCTTTGGTTTCTTTTTCGCGAGCGCTTCAGGCCAAAAGGAAACATTTGGTTTACAGACGGAGCAGAAATGAGCGGTGTTTGTAAACCTAATGTTTACATGGACTTAAAAAAACGCCTCATAAGATGAAGTTTTGTAACCTTTCGTCTACATTGAAGGGCTCGAAAAGGCGATTTATGCTACATTTGGTTTCGTTTGCCTGATCAAACTAAGCTTGAACGAAACCTTTTGTTTACATACGCAACGATAATGATGAAGCGGTGTCTCAGTCGCGGCCGGGGCGCCGTTTTTTTCGCGAAAAAAAGATATCGGGTTGAATCCAAAAGAGAAAACTTATATAATTTTCAAGGTATGTAAAGACGGTGATCGGGAACAAGTAGTTTCTTTCTGAGCCTGCAGAGAAGGGGCGGTTGGTGCGAGCCCTGAGGTTAGGAGGGAAGGCGAATACATCCCGCTAGTCGGACACTGAATCGAAGCATTGTAGCATTTTGTAGTTTTCGTTTACCTTTGGCGAGCTGTAGGGCTTTGTAGTAGGATGTCTCGTTTGGCACGCGTTAAGTGCGAAGTGTATTTTGCACTTCATGAGTCCCGTTAGTGTGAGCTGCGGGAGAACAGAGGTGGTAGCACGGATATTTTCCGTCCTCTGGACACAAATTTATGGTGGTCCGGGAGGACGATTTTTTTGCCTCCTGACTGAAGTTTGAGGAGGTTTTTTTATGTTGATCAAGATCATTATGCTCGTAGTGTTCTTTGCGAGCGTGATTGTCGTCGGCGTCGTTTGCAGACGTAAGGCAACGAACGTTAACGGCTTCGTTTTGGGCGGACGTAACGTAGGTCCTTGGCTTACTGCTTTTGCGTACGGCACCAGTTATTTCTCTGCGGTTATCTTTATCGGTTACGCAGGTCAGTTCGGATGGAAGTTCGGTCTTGCATCCACTTGGATCGGTCTTGGTAATGCGGTTATCGGTTCGCTTCTTGCATGGGTGATCCTCGGAAGAAGAACAAGACTTATCACACATAAGCTCGACAGCTCGACGATGCCTGAGTTCTTTGACAAGAGATTCAAGGCTAAGTCTTTGAGGATAATCGCTTCGGCTATTATCTTTATCTTCCTTATTCCTTATACAGCATCTCTTTATAACGGACTTTCCCGTCTTTTCGAGATGGCATTCGGAATCGACTATACAGTATGTATCGTAGTAATGGCTGTGCTTACGGCTGTTTACGTTATCGCAGGCGGTTATTTTGCTACGGCTGTTAATGACTTTATCCAGGGTATCATCATGCTCATCGGTATCGTCGCAGTTATCCTTGCCGTACTTAACATCAACGGCGGTCTTATGGGATCAGTTAAGGAGCTCGCTAATGTTCAGGGTGATTTTCCGGGCGCTTATGCTTCTTTCTTCGGTCCGCTTCCTGCTGATCTTTTGGGCGTTGTTATCCTTACTTCTCTCGGTACATGGGGTCTTCCTCAGATGGTCCAGAAGTTCTATGCGATCAAGTCCGAGGATGCTATCCGTAAGGGTACGATCATCTCTACGGCTTTCGCTATCATCGTTGCAGGCGGTTGTTACTTCCTCGGCGGCTTTGGCAGGATCTTCCTTACAGACGAAGAAGTTGCTGCAAAGGGCTTTGACGAGATCATCCCTACAATGCTCGAGAGACTTCCTGATATCCTTATCGCAGTAGTCGTTATCCTCGTTCTTTCTGCATCGATGTCTACACTCTCATCACTCGTTCTTACATCGAGCTCCACACTTACGCTCGATTTCATTAACGGTACGATCGTTAAGAAGATGTCTGAACAGAAGAAGGTAATCACACTTCGTGTATTCGTATTTATCTTCATTCTCATCTCTGCAGTTATCGCGATCATCCAGTACAACAGCAGCGTTACGTTCATCGCTCAGCTCATGGGTATATCATGGGGTGCACTTGCAGGTGCGTTCCTTGCTCCGTTCCTCTACAGCCTGTATTGGAAGAAGACGACAAAACTTTCCTGCGTTGTATGCTTTATCACGGGACCTGCTCTCATGATCGTCAATATGCTCTGGAGAGACAAGCTTCCTGCGATCATCCAGTCACCTATCAACTGCGGTGCTTTCGCGATGCTCATCGGATTTGTTCTCGTACCTGTATTCAGCCTTATCTCACCTAAGCCTGACAAGGCAATGGTCGATGATATCTTCTCTGTTTGCGACAGTGAAGTTAAGACGAAGGCTAAGCACCAGCTCGATTGATCGAATATCGGTGATCTGACAGATAAAAAGATATATGAGGTTGTCATCCGATGGGTGGCAACCTTTCTTTTTAGTGTTAAAATCTTTTTATAGATTAGTTCTTCAGTGAGGCAATTATTATGGAATATGATGTTATTATCATCGGTGCTGGCCCTGGCGGGATATTCTCCGCTTATGAACTTATGAAGCTTACTCCTGATCTTAAGGTAGCTGTTTTTGAAGCAGGTAAGAGACTCGAGGACAGGAAGTGCCCGATCGACGGCAAGAAGATCACCAAGTGCATCAACTGCAAGAGTTGTGCGATAATGCGAGGCTTTGGCGGAGCAGGTGCTTTCTCGGACGGAAAATATAACATCACGAATGCGTTCGGTGGAACTCTTTACGAGCATCTCGGCAAGGAGCAGACGCTCGAACTCATGAATTACGTAGACAGTATAAATATGAGTAACGGAGGCGAGGGCACAAAGCTCTATTCCACTTCCGGAACCAAGTTCAAGAAGCTCTGTCTTGAGAATAAACTCCATCTTTTGGATGCTTCGGTCAGACATCTGGGAACTGATAAGAACTACGTAGTGCTCGCTAATCTCTATGAGAAGATGAAGGATAAGATCGATTTCTTTTTTGAGACATCAGTCGAAGATCTCGAAAAGAATGAAGACGGCACATATAAGGTCATTACCGACAAGGGTGAGTACAGTTGCAAGACCTGTATCGTATCAGTAGGCAGGAGCGGCAGTGCATGGATGGAGAAGATATGCAATAAGCTTGATATAAGCACTTTCTCCAATCGTGTTGATATCGGTGTAAGAGTCGAGCTTCCGGCTGTCGTGTTCTCACATCTGACGAGTGAGCTGTACGAGAGCAAGATCGTGTACAGGACCGAGAAGTTCGAGGATCTCGTGAGGACTTTCTGCATGAACCCGAACGGTTACGTTGTTAATGAGAATACGAACGGCATCGTAACGGTCAACGGTCACAGTTTTGATGCGGAGGAATTGCAGTCTGAGAATACAAACTTTGCTCTCTTGGTAGCGAAGCATTTCTCGGAGCCGTTCAAGGACAGTAACGGATACGGCGAATCGATCGCAAGGCTCTCGAACATGCTGGGCGGCGGTATCATCGTTCAAAGGTTCGGTGACCTTATGCGCGGCAGACGTTCAAATAATGCGCGTCTTGCGGAGAATACGGTCGTTCCGACACTCAATGCCACACCGGGTGATTTGAGCCTCGTGCTCCCGAAGAGGATTTTGGACGGTATTATCGAGATGATCTATGCTCTCGATAAGATCGCTCCGGGTACTGCCAATGACGACACGCTCCTCTATGGTGTAGAGGTCAAGTTCTATAATATGGAGGTCGCGATCGACAACGATCTTGAGACCGATCATAAGAACCTGTTTGTTATAGGTGACGGCAGCGGCGTTACGCACTCGCTCTCACATGCTTCGGCAAGCGGTGTGCATGTCGCGAGGGTCATTGCCGGACGTAAATTGACTTGAGACGTTGCATCGGGTTAAAATATGCGTTGCGGCTTGGATACGGAAAGCCGTGTGATCATATGGATATACGGAGTTTTGTATGCCGCTTTTAAGTGTAGACAATATAACTATGTCATTTCACGGCAGGGAATTGCTGTCGGGGGTGTCATTCAGGATAAATGAAGGTGACAAGATTGCTTTCATCGGTAATAACGGTGCGGGCAAGTCAACCTTGTTCAGGATAATAAGGGGGACGCTCGAGCCTTTGGACGGCAAGATCATCCGTCACGGCAATACCATCGTCGGTTTCCTGTCCCAGAATATGGACGAGCAGGATTTTAACGGCAGGTCATTAAAGCCTGTGGCTCTTGTTCAGAAGGAAGCAGAGAAGACTGCTCTTGAGATGGAGATCGCAACTGTCGATCCTGATTCGGACCTCTACCGCGAGAAGGCGGAGGCTTATTCAAAGGTCGTTGCGGAGTTTGAGGCCATGGGCGGATATGACTATGACTTCAGGATGAAGGATGCTCTCGCGGGTCTGGGACTTACGGACATAACCGAAGACCGTGATCTCAGCACTCTCTCCGGAGGAGAGAAGATGCGCGTATGCCTTGCACAGCTCATCGTATCAAGACCTGATATCCTTATGCTTGACGAGCCTACGAACCACCTTGATATCGAGGCGGTGGAATGGCTTGAGAATTTCCTCGCTTCATATGGCGGAGCTGTTTTTGTAATCTCGCATGACCGTCACTTTATCGACCGTGT
>CADCPU010000273.1 GCA_902803365.1 Oscillospiraceae bacterium | reverse complement strand
TATCATGCGGATATCCGTGAAGATCTGAGATTACGTATATCATTCCTGCACCACCATTAAGATTGAGTTCACGTTTCTTTTCGTCATTAATAGTATACTCCTGCAAATATTGTATCTATGTCTCTATTGTAGAAAACAACGGTTAATCTAACAGCTTACTGTCCCGCATGCATCACCTCGATCTGGTCATATATAATTATCTCATTCTGACTATTATCATATGTTCAGACTAGCGATATTATCCTTCTTGTAAATCTAATGCAAGGAAGGAACATTTATGAGTGCAACAACGAATCGCAAGAAGATCGAATCAATAGCATATACGGCTGTTTTTACGGCTTTGGTATTTGTATTTACAATGCTCGTGAATATCAAGATGCCGTTCGGTAACGGAGGACTTATCCATCTGGGAAATGTACCGCTTTTCATCTGTGCCATCTTACTCGGCAAGAAGACGGGGGCCATCACAGGCGCAGTCGGAATGGGGCTTTTCGATCTCGTATCAGGATGGGTATTATGGGCGCCGTTCACTTTTGTCATCGTAGGAGCTATGGGATTTGCAGTCGGTGCGATCACCGAGAAAAAGAAAACTCTCTACTGGTATGCTTTTTCTTTGGCAGTGGCACTTGCGATCAAACTTGCCGGTTACTACCTCGCAGAGCTGATCATCTACGGAGATCTGATCGCTCCTTTGCAGTCAGTTCCGGGAAACATTATCCAGGTAGGCACAGCTGCGGTATTGGTACTTATCGCGATTAAGCCTCTGGAGATCGCAACCGGGAAAGTGAGGGTCAGATATGTATAAGATCATGACACCGGGACCGACAGAAGTCCCGCAGAATGTACTGGACGCAAGGAGCATTCCCTGCACAAATCCCGATCTGGACCTGTCTTTCGTTGAGGACTATAAAAAGCTCTGTTTAAAGATAAGTAAACTGCTCGATACCAAGGCCGAGACTTTTATCCTTGGCGGTGAAGGCATCCTCGGTCTTGAGGCAGCGTGCGCTTCGTTGACTGAAGAAGGCGACCGTGTCCTTGTGATAGACAACGGAGTCTTCGGCCGTGGCTTTCAGGATTTTGTTCAGATGTATGGCGGCGATCCTGTGCTCTTTACGACAGATTACCGCGAGACGATAGATATCGATGCCCTGGAAAAGTTTCTTGTCTTGGACAGCAACTTTAAGTATGCGACTCTGGTCCACGGTGATACACCGAGCGGCATGCTCAACGATGCTTCGGCCATCACCAAGCTTCTTAAGAGTCACGGCATACTTACCGTTGTTGACGCTGTGTCGACCATGTTCGGCGACGCACTTGACACGACTTATATCGATATCCTTTGCGGCGGATCGCAGAAGGTCATCTCTGCGCCTCCGGGACTTACGATATGTGTTCTTTCGGATGATGCCAAGAAAGCGATCAATGCCCGTCGTACTCCGATCCGTTCTTTCTATGCAAACCTCAAGGTGTTTTTCGATTACTACGAAGCAAAATGGTTCCCTTACACTATGCCGATAAGTGACATAAAGGGCCTTGATGCCGCAATTGAGAATATAAGCAGCGATCACGACATCCTTATCAGGCACGCAAATATCGCCTCTGCCGTTCGCCAAGCTGTTACTGCGGCAGGTCTGAAACTGTACGCCAAGAGCGGCTTTTCGAACACCGTGACTGCCTTCGAAGTGCCTGAAGGAATCAGCGCAGAAGATATCATTGATACTATGCGAAAAGAGCACAACATCCTGATCGCCGGCTCATTTGACGTCTTCGCGGGAAAGCTCATCCGGATCGGCCATATGGGCAACAACGCACAGACAGACAAAGTAGCGGAGGCCCTTAAGGCATTGGATGCTACATTAGCCAAACTCGGTTTTAATGCAAGCGCCAGCCTCCTTGAAGTGTTCACTGATTCCCTTATAAGGTCATACATTTAAGGAACAACTTCTCATGTGATATACTTTGCATAATCAAGACCGGAGGGTATATTAATGCAAAGGTTCAGATCATTTATAAGCACACTACTCGTGATCGTCATGATCCTTACGATACAAACGATCACGGCAGACGATGTTAATGCTGCCAAGAAGAAGTTCACAAATGTGAAGTTTGAAAATAATGTCCTTACGTGGGATCCTATTGAAAACCTTGCAGACGACGTTTACAAGATCACGGTCGAAAAAAAGAGCGACAACTTCAAAAAAACGTATAATTACGGAATGAATATCTTTGATATGGACGCGCATTATCAGCGGACAATAAGAGAAACCTATCATTTTGACAATAGTTACCTGCTGAAGTCCGGACCAGTCAAGATCACCTTGAGTGCCAAGGATAAAAAGGGTAACAGCTATAAGTGGAGCGACGAGGTTGAATATGTCGATCGTATCGTTCACAAGGTCGGTACCATAAAGTGGGAGGGCGACTATTTGACCTGGGAACATGATCGATACAACATACCTCCGGAAGAAGAGCTTAATTATGTTCTGACTGTTTATGTTGATCCTACTGATGGTCCTGATCAATATGCCTTTAAGTATTACACAGCAGACACCTCTTTCCCAACGAATGAAATCGCCGTGGCGGGATCTCACAATTATTATATATCGGTAAATCCAATGGCCAAGACATACTATTGTATGAACCGCAACTGTCCTAATTCGACAGAGATCACTCGTGAGTTTGGCGGTTCCTCAGTACTTACAGGTGTGAATATCAAGGATGGTATACTGCAGTGGAATCCTTATCCTGAAGCCGACAGCTATCTATTAAACTATTGTTATAGCGTTCCGAATCAATGGGACGAAAACAGATCAACCGAAAAAATTACAGGTACGACAAAAGACCTCTTAACCCAATTCTACAATGTGGGCGCCGAAGATAACCTTGTTGACGTTAAGATCGCTGCATGTAAGGGTGATGTTCAGCTCACGCCGTTTACTGATATCCATTACATTGTCGACACGTCTCTTGTAACATATTATCCGCTTTACGTTTTCGGCACCCAACTCGATATGTATAATTTCGATGTGCTTCCGGGATGGCAGTCGAAATATGACCCGGCTTCCAAGACGCTGACGATAAGTCCTTTATCCAAGTGGGGCTTTCATAAGCCAACCGCTTTCTATTCGACAGAGGATCTTACAGTATGCGGACATTATAAACCCGATCTAATAACTCAAGGCGGCACGGCCTTTGACTGTGACAAGACACTCACTTTCGCCAATGACTTCAAGACCAAAGCTACCACGGAAAAAACCGTGATACATGCTAAGAACATTGTCTTCAACAAGGGCGAGCTCTATCTCAAAAGCGGATATGAGGACGGAATAATCGCCGATAACGACATTACTATCAACCACGGCTGCGTCCTTGAAACAGTGGTCGCTGAAGGGAAAAACGCGATCAGCGCAGGCGGAAAGATAAAACTCAACGGTTCCAAGATAGTAATCCCCCAAGGCGGCAAGCTCGACAAATCAGGACACACTATCCTCAACCCTGACGGCACGGTTGCAAGTCATATAAGGATCGAGCCTGCTGAAGCAACACCTACCTCTACACCTTCCGCTAAGCCAACGGCTAAGGTTACTGCCTCACCTACTGCCAAAGTCACTTCACAAGTAACCAAGGCACCTGCAAAGCCGACTTCAGGAGCTTCTTCCAAGCCTGATGATCCTCAAAAGTCCATCAGCGCATTCGTCGAGCGTATCTACATCTATGTTCTCGACCGTGAGCCGGAGGCCGAAGGTGCGGCTTTCTGGTCTGAAGAACTCTACTCCTTCCGCCGCACAGGCGCCGAGGTCGCTCAGGGATTTATCTTCAGTCCCGAGTTTGAATCTCGCGACACTACTGACGAAGAGTTCGTCACTATCCTTTACAAGACTTTCTTCGGACGTGATCCAGAGGACGAAGGAATGGCATTCTGGCTCTCGCAGCTGTCGTCAGGCACCATGGACCGAGTGACCGTCGCTAACGGTTTCATCTACTCTCAGGAGTGGGCTGACACATGCGCTTCCTATGGAATACGCTCGGGCGGTGACTTGAAGCCTACCGGCGCCATCGCTCCGACTGACTTGACCTATGCATTCGTCGAGCGCATGTACACGACCTGCCTGGGCCGCGGCTACGACGAGGAAGGCCGCCAGTATTGGGCTTCGGTCCTTGCTAACTTCGAGACCACCGGTGAGATCGTCGGTGCTTCGTTCTTCCTCTCTGATGAGATGACATCCTATGCGCTCTCTGACGAAGATTTCCTGAACCGCCTCTATCTGACATTTATGGACCGCGAGGCGGACGCTGACGGTTCTGCTTACTGGCTTGGAGTAATGGCTTCCGGCACCCCGCGCTCCGATGTGGTCTTCGGCTTCACCCGTTCACCTGAGTTCACTGAAAAGTGCATCGAGGCAAGGATACTTCCATATTGATCATAGTTGATGTTTATATATCATGAGGGGCTGTCTCAAAAGTAAATGAGACAGCCCCAAGATCATTCGTTAGCTGTAGGTCTCGTTGCTGCCTCGAGCAATATCGAATCGATCATCTCATCGCCGTTTCCGGGAAGAACGAACTGATTGAAGAGCTTATCTGCAACCTGTGTTCTCAATCCGGATCTCTGCTTAAATGTATCGACATCAGGTGTTGTCGTTCCCCTCTTACAATAGAGAGATGACGTTACCGGAACAAAACGGTATTTTGACGCGGATTTTTTGGATGTCATGGCACTTCTGATATCTGCCGCAAAGAAAACATCCTTCCTGGCTCTGGAATAGAAAAAGACTGATATCAAACCGATAACGGATATAACAAGGAATGCAATGAGCAGACCGATACTGAATTCGCCTACTTTGAGTCCTCCGACAAATAAAGCTGCGGCTGCAAACATAGCAATAAACCCGGACCATTTGAGGACGTACATCCTTCTTTCCTTCTTGATACACTTATCGCATACGCAAACTTTCTCAAAAGACGCCATTCTCTCATAGATCGTCGTAGTCGTCTTAGTTGCAACTACATAATTCTTTTGGGTAGAAGTTGAATTAAAACCCACTATCGCATAACGATATACCTTCTCCGCATCATCATTTTCACACGAAATACATCTGGCCATAATTGTTTTCGCTCCCCTAATCGCTATTTTAAAACTTGACTACTATACTATAAAATGCGTTCTTGTTCCATAAGAAATCGCGAATCCCGCTCTTCCGCAAGACGAGTGTATCGGCTTTGGTAAGGCCGGCTTCGCGGAGAGGACTTTTTCCGCGAGTTCTGCCGTATAACAACTGTGTCCTGGAAAATTCGTTAAGCATCCTTGGCGCGACATGCTTCCGGGTACCTGTTTCATTCTGTATCCAAAATGGATACATATTCAATCTCTAATAAATGATATAATCGATCCATAAGCGTGTAACGATCCTGCGCGGTAAATATCATCCATGACAGACTGTTTATAGAATATGCTAAGACTTGATCGGAGGTTGTTTATGCGAAAGAGTAAGTCAATATTCAGTGTCATCCTGGCGGTGGCCATCATTATCGGAATGCTATTTGTCGGAGAAAGCAGCGAGGTCAATGCTGCTGAACTTCAGTTCCCGAATCTTAAGTATGAGGATGGTGTTATCTCGTTTGATCCCATTCCGAATCTCGTAAAATATTACTATCTCAGTATTACAAAACCTGATGGTACCCCTATGCCATCGACGGCCGGATATTCAAAGAGCCCCATAAGCGTCAAGGCTGATCTTAAAGGTTACGCGGGGATCCCGAACGGCGTTTACGGCTTCAAGCTTTTCGCTGAGGATTCTCAAGGGAATACTTATACCTATCAGAGTTCCTATGAGCTTAAGCTTACGCCGCTTAGAAACGTCAGCAATGTCGTTCTCGACAGTAATGGCCTCCGCTGGGATTATGATTATACGGGACTTGAGAATGCCGATATAACTTTTGATGTTAGTGTCAGGATCGACGGCGAGTATGTCTCACATGGTCTCAAGACGAAAGAAACAAAAGTTGCTTTGAATATGGTTGGAGAGAACGGTACTCATGATTATGAGATAGTCATAGATCCTTATTCGTCCGGTGATTACAGCAGGCCGGTCTCTGTTCAGAACACTTTCAAGGGAGTGACATTTACCAATGTAGATACGGTTAAGAATGTCAAGGTGGAAGGCGAGAGGATAACATGGGATCCGTTCCCGGGTGCAACCCGTTACAATGTCAGATATATATATAAGATAGCTGACAAATCCGGAACCTACAGCCTGAATCTTGACAGTTATCATAATGATTGTCCGATCCAGTCCTGGCTCCTCAGAGAGGGAGATGTCAAGGAAGATCAGATGGTCTCCATATATATCAAAGCTTATCAGAATGACAAACAGATCAGCGGTTATGCGCAGACCGAATATCATTTTGTGTCAAATAAAGAGGTCAATTATCCTGTAAGGCTCGAAGGACATCTACTTACCTCAAGAGATGATATCTGGCATCTCTATAACGACATGCTTCGCTATGATCCGGTGAATAACACGCTTATATTCAATAATTTTGAATATACGAAGTATTGGGGAGACCGCAAAGAAGGGTATGATCCTTTTGTCACGTGCTATGGTCAGACTCTTACCGTAAAGGGAAAGGTGCATGCAGACAGCAAGGAAATACTTTTCTATTGCGACAAAGACCTGATCTTTGAAGATTGTGACATCAC
>CADCPU010000272.1 GCA_902803365.1 Oscillospiraceae bacterium | reverse complement strand
AGAAGAATGACACCCATTGCGATCGCGCTCGTCTTCATGATGTCCTGGAAATAATAAAGGATATACGAAGCAGACAGCATGTAGACCATATCCTTACCGACTGCGCCTATGCCGTAAGCAAACTTTTCAACTCCGGTCAGACTCTTCTTATTCTCCATGATCGTCACTCCCTTCTCATCGCTTAAGTCCCATCGCGATCTTGACAACTTCATAAGCTCCGTCGTAGATCCCGAGGGATTTGTTCCTGATTATGTTCTCGCACATATCCTTGAGCGTCGTATTGTCTTCCAAAAACAGCCTTATCATCTGCAGCGTGTGCGGTATATCCCTGCACTCGAGCGTGCCGTCACCGATCTCCGCCGAGTGGATCGCGCCCCACTGCTCGTGTCCGCCGATCCTCTTTATGAAAAGCTTAGGTACCGGATAGAACGCGAGCTCAGAAGGCTTCGTTACGAGTACATCGCACGACCTCATGAGGAGGTTTGTCGCGTATACGGCCTCGAAGATATTCTCATGACAGAACAGGTGTATCCCGCTCACATCACTTTCCATCGCGTCATTACAGAAAGCAACTGTCTCATTCCAATCGTTAAAGTGCGTCGTCGCGATGCTCTCGATCCCCGGGACCATCTTCTTAAGATCTTCCCAGACATTTTGGTAGTCGCCGATATTGACGTAGAGCATTGCCTTCTTCCTTTGGATCTCAGGCATGAGCTCGTTTATGATCGCTGCGAAGATCTCCTTTTGCGCGCCCGCACCGCCTATCGTAAGAAGGAACCTCATCGGCTTGCCGGAGATCTTTCTCTCCATCCTTCTCGTGCAGTCGACCTCGATATTCGATACCAGCTCGTGGTCGATATAATGTCCCGTGTACTTGAGGCTCTCTTCAGGCATCGGATGGAGGACCTTATCGCCGTCCATTCCGTTACAGATCCTGTAGCCCTGATATGCGTAATGAGTCTGCACCGTGTGAACGCTTCCCTCTGCAAAATGCAGCGCCATCGGCCAGTTATCCGGGATAGCATTAACGACATTCGTCATGCCCGCATGAAGCGCCGCCTGGGCCGGCCACACGTGAGTAGCAACTACCGGGATATCCTTCGGAACGTTCTTGAATACAGGCGCCATGAGCTCCGCATTCTTCTGATCCGCCGCATTGTACGACAGTTTCCTGAAGCCCTCATAGTTGAGCGGCTCCCACACGATCCTGTTAAAGAGCTTCGACTTCTGCGAGATCCTCGAGCCCATCGAATAAAGATCGTTCTGCGCGGAGATGACCTTCGTGCAGGTCGTCTGCTTATAGGAATTAAGATCCATCCAATAAGGAACATACCCCATGGAATTAGCAGCCGAAGCGATCGCCATCGAGATCCTGTAATGACCGAATCCCATCCTGATGTTTCCGACTATAAGGCCCTTCCTCGTGTCAAAGCCGGAGCTCAACCCCGGCTCCGCGTCACCCACCGTAATGTTCTTGACACCCAGCAGGTCGCCGATGTACTCGTTTTCGATCACGCGCGCTGAATAATTCATATTCGAATCGTCGCCGAACTTCTTCGCGTACTTGGCTTTTGACTTTTTTGCTTTCTTAATGACCTTATCGGACTGAAGATTACCAAAGATCGTTCCGGATCTATCCATGGGGCAGCCTCCTTATTCTGCGGCAATACCGCTCAAGAGTATGTTCACGACCTCATTCAGATGGTCGTTGTACTTCTTCCCGCTTCCCTTCATCACATCTTCCTCAAAGAACCGCTCGAGCGTCGCCTCCATCATGATCTTCACGATATTCAAGTCCGCGTCCGCTCTTATGACGCCCTCTTCCTTGCCCTTCTCGAGGAGCTCCATCGTCGGCTCCCAGCCGGTCTCGAGTCTCCTCTGGACTTTCTTATATACCTGCGGATATTTTTCCTTCAGCGGATGCAGCTCCTGGAAATTGATATTCCTGTAACCTTCCGGCATCGCTGACAAGAGCTGCCTCAGTTTTTCCATCGTCGTGAGACTGTTGTCGTTTATGATCTCCGTCTCGCGCTCCTTGATGTTATCGAAGATATAATCCGCCATCGTCTCGAACATCTCTTCCTTACCCGAGAACTCCTTATAGATCGTCTTCTTACTTATCTTGAGTTCCTCGGCCACGTCATCCATCGTGAGCTTCAAGCCCTTCTTGTTAAAGACGCGGATCGTGCCGTTTAATATCTTGCCTCTTATCTCTGATATCATATGCGTCACCTCATTTTAGGAAACTCATTTGTGTTTCTCCAGTTTCCACTTTTATGATACCAAGTTTCTTGCTTTTTTGTGCGCTCGAAAACGGAAACTATTTTTACAAAAATAGTTTCCTCCCGTTGTGCAGATTGGCCAAATGGGGTGCTTTATGCGGCCGCTGTCCCTGCTAAGGACCGCTATGTAAACATAATGTTGCCTTCCGCCTTTTCACCGGCGCCCAAAGGCAACATTTGGTTGACAAACACGACGGTTTGAAGTCACTTTTTGAAACCTTTTGTTTACAAGCGCTCGAAAAAAGCCCGATCCCGAGCGCAAAATGAAACCTTTTGTCTACATATGAGCGAGTTTTATGAGAATTTACGTAACCTTATGTTGACATAGCCCCCTCCAAGAGGATGCGTATGTAAACCTAATGTCACATCTTAGGCGACGAAGTGCTGTTTAGCGTTCTTTTACGGATCCCCTCTTCACCAGCGTGCACGGGATCTGCACCTTAAGCGGCGTGTCGATCGACAGGTTACCTGATACATAAAGAAGGTTCGCACCGTGCTGACCCATGGCATAAGCGGGCGCGCGCATGGTCGTGAGCGGCGGTGTCGTAAATGCGCTCATCTCGGTGTCGTTGATGCCGATGACGGAGATGTCTTCAGGGATGCGGAGACCGTGCTCATTTATCGAGCGCATGGCGCCGATGGCGATCGCGTCGCTTGCGGCGAGGACGGCAGTAAAAGAACGGCGCTTGCCGGAAGATGCCAGGAGGCGGTTCATCATTTCATAGCCTGAGACGGAAGTGAATTCACCTTCGAGAAGGAGCTTATCGTACGTTAAAGATCGTGCGGACATGAAATCGATGTAGGCGTGTTTTCGAGGATCGGAAACGATATCAGTACCGGCGTATTCGATGCCGCCCAAAAAGGCGATCTTCCTGTGACCGAGGGACTCCAGGTACTCCAAAGCTTCGCGCGCTGCGGTCTTGAAGTCGATCGTGATCGTGGTGACTTCAGGATGCGAGACGGCCATGTCAAGGAAGATGATGTTGGAGTTAAGATCGATGAGGTCCTCGGTATCGGCGGCCGAGAACTTGCCGACGCAGATGAGGCCGTCGAGCCCCGCGAGCGCGCTCTTGTAGTCGGCATCGGTGCGGTAGGCGCGGACGATCGAGATAAGGTTCTTGACGCAAAAGTCCTCGATGCCCTTACGGACCTGGAGGTAGTAGTCGTCGCGAAGTTCCTGCTCAGCGGAGAACCACTGGAGGATGCCGAGCTTGAAGGAGGCTTTGTCCTTGGCGGAGGAACGCTTGTAGCCCAAGCGGTCGGCGGTCTCGAAAACCTTGCGGCGCGTCGCTTCGGATACGCCGAGCGTCGGGTCGTTGTTGAGTATCCTTGAGACGGCTGCGGGAGATACTCCCGCTTCTGCTGCGATCTGTCTTATCGTGGCCATGAGGTCCTCCGTTGTTTAGTAAACATTAGTAAACAGATGATAGCACTTTTTCAGGGACTTATGCAAGGATTTAACAGAAAGTTTTTAGTAAACTTTATTGACTGTTTACTAAACAGATTCTATAATCCAGACAGAACGACAAACAGGAGGCGCCACTATGCTCGACCTTACTCATATTAATTATATAGATATCTATTGTACAGATGAGGCTGCCGCGAGACAGCCGGCAAGATACGAAAAAGCGATCGGGGCTTTCCGCGAAGGATTCGGACGCGAACCGGAGGCGATCTTCAGCGCGCCCGGCAGGACAGAAGTCGGCGGCAATCACACAGATCATCAGCACGGTGAAGTCCTGGCTGCTTCCATCAACCGCGACGCGATCGCGATCGTCGCACCTAAGGTTGGAAAAACGGTCGAAGTCCTGGCAGAAGGATTCGGAAAGACAGTTATCTATATCGATGATCTTGCTATCCGGGAGAACGAGATCGGCACCACCTCTTCCCTCATCCGCGGCGTGCTCGCGGGACTTCACGAGAACGGTTTTAAGCTCGGCGGCTTTGACGCTTATATCACGAGCGACGTTCTGATCGGCGCGGGACTCTCGTCTTCGGCAGCTTTCGAGACGCTGATCGGAACCATCGTTTCAGGGCTTTTTAACGACATGAAGATCGACCCGGTGACGATCGCGAAGATCGGACAGTTCGCGGAGAATAAGTACTTCGGTAAGCCGTGCGGACTTATGGATCAGACGGCCTGCTCAGTAGGCAACCTGGTGCATATCGACTTCAAGGATCCGGGCGCTCCGATCGT
>CADCPU010000271.1 GCA_902803365.1 Oscillospiraceae bacterium | reverse complement strand
CGGACTCGGTATCATCGCAGCATTTGCTCAGGCAAGGCTTCTTATGTATGTAACGCAGGGAACGCTCAGAAACTTAAGAGGCGAGCTCTTCAACAAGATGGAGAGCCTGCCGATCAAGTACTTCGATACGCATTCCCACGGTGACATAATGTCAGTCTATACGAACGATATCGATACCTTAAGACAGATGATCTCACAGAGTATCCCTCAGTTCGTATCGAGTATCCTCACCATCGTGAGCGTAATGGGAAGCATGATCTTCCTGAACTGGGTACTTACGCTCATTACGGTAGCGATGGTCGTCGTAATGCTCTTTTGTACTGCAAAGCTCAGTGCGGCATCAGGTCAGAACTTCGTTAAGCAGCAGATGAGCCTCGGTTCCGTTAACGGTTATATCGAAGAGATGATGACAGGTCAGAAGGTCGTTAAGACATTCTGCTACGAGAATAAGGCTGTCGAAGAGTTCTGCAAGAGAAATGACGAGCTTTTCGAGAGCGCCAACAAAGCTAACACATTCGCAAACATCCTTATGCCTATCAACGCACAGCTCGGCAACTTGAGCTACGTTCTCTGCGCTATCGTAGGCGGTGCGCTCGCTATCAAGCGTCCGGGCTTCTTCAGTATCGGTGAACTTGCTGCATTCCTTAAGTTCAACAAGCAGTTCGCTCATCCGATCAACCAGATCTCCATGCAGCTCAACTCCATCATGGCAGGTCTTGCAGGCGGACAGAGGATATTTGCTCTCCTTGATGAGACACCTGAGGTCGACGAAGGTTACGTTACTCTCGTTAATGCAAAGCGTAACGGCGATAAGCTCGAAGAGTGCGAGGAGCGTACGGGTATCTGGGCTTGGAAGCACTATCATAAGGCTGACGGTACAACGACATATGTTGAGGTAAAAGGTGACGTTTTGTTCAATCAGGTCGACTTTGCATACGAGGAAGGCCATCCGGTACTTCACGACATCGACCTCTTCGCTACACCGGGTCAGAAGATCGCTTTCGTTGGTTCGACCGGTGCAGGTAAGACGACTATCACTAACCTGATCAACCGATTCTACGACATCGCTGACGGTAAGATCCGCTACGACGGTATCAACATCAACAAGATCAAGAAGGACGACCTGCGTCATTCGCTCGGTGTCGTTCTTCAGGAGACACATCTCTTCAGCATGTCTGTTAAGGATAACATCAGATACGGTAAGCTCGATGCTACCGATGAAGAAGTATATGCGGCAGCAAAACTTGCAAATGCGGATTCTTTTATCCGTCATCTGCCTCAGGGTTATGATACGATCCTCGAAGGAGACGGTGCTAACCTCTCACAGGGTCAGAGACAGCTTCTCGCGATCGCCCGTGCTGCCATTGCAGATCCGCCGGTACTTATCCTTGATGAGGCTACGAGCTCGATCGATACTCATACCGAGGCTCTTGTACAGAAGGGTATGGATAAGCTCATGAAGGGCAGAACGACATTCGTTATCGCCCACAGGCTCAGTACCGTCAAGAACTCTGACTGTATCATCGTTCTTGAGAAGGGCAGGATCATTGAGAGAGGAAATCACGATCAGCTGATCGAGAAAAAAGGCAAGTATTATCAGCTTTATACGGGTAATACGGCAAAGATTACAACGGAAGAGGGGTGATTCATTATGTATGACATCATTATCGTAGGCGCAGGAACAGCAGGCCTCACGGCTGCCATCTACGGAAGGCGCGCAGGCAAGAACGTCGTTATCTATGAATCAGAGACATACGGCGGCCAGATCATCAATACACCGGAGATCGAGAACTATCCGGGCATCAAGAACGTATCGGGTTACAAGTTTGCGACAGATCTTTACGAGCAGGCTATTGCTCTCGGTGCCGACTTTGTCTATGACAAGATCGTAAGCATCGAAGGCGATGTCGAAAACGGATTTAAGCTCACGACCGAGTTCGGCAAGACTTGTGAGGGCAGGACCGTGATCCTGGCGTGCGGCGCCAAGAACCGCCACCTTGGCATCCCGCTTGAAGAAAAGTTCACGGGAAGAGGAGTATCTTACTGCGCTACATGCGACGGTGCTTTCTTTAAGGGCAAGACCGTTGCGGTAAACGGCGGCGGTAATACGGCTCTTGAAGATGCTATCTATCTGTCTGCTCTGGCTTCAAAGGTTTACCTCATCCACAGAAGGGATGCTTTCAGAGGCGAGCAGGCACTCGTTGATATCGTAAAGAGCAAGGATAATATCGAGCTCGTACTTAACAGCACGGTCAAGGAACTCAAGGGTGAGAAGCATCTTGAAGGCATTGTCGTCAAGGATACCGTAACTTCTGGTGAACGCGACATCGCAACAGATGCGCTCTTTGTAGCTATCGGTCAGGTTCCTTCAAACGGACCTTTTACTTCACTCGTTAACTGCGACGAAGCAGGCTATATCATTGCAGGTGAAGATTGTAAGACAAACGTACCGGGTATCTTTGCTGCAGGTGACGGCAGGACTAAGACTTTAAGACAGCTTACAACGGCCGCAGCAGACGGAGCAGTATCTGCAGTTGCTGCTTGTGATATCCTTACTCATTTGGGATAAAAAAAGATCAAGGCTTTAAGCCTTGACCTTTGATCTTTTTTCATTATCATCCGATTCTTCCGGAGCCATAAACTTGTGCAAGACTCTTGACAGAAATGCCAAGAGTTTTTTGTCGATCTCAAATACCTTCGCTGACTGAACAACGATGATCATGACCGTAGGTCCGAGAAGGAATCCGATAGGACCCCATACATATACGCCGATTACCATAGCGATGAGCATGAGGAGCGGATGGAGCTTCATTGTCTTACCGAGTACGATAGGCTCGAGTACACGTCTGATGACTGTCATGACGGCCATACCGATTATGATGATGACGATCGCCGTGTAGTTGCCGTGGAAGAAGCAGTAGATACACACAGGGATCATCGTAGCTGATATTCCGAGGACAGGGAGGAAGTCGATCGCGCCGGTGATGAGAGCGAGGATGACTGCGTAATCAACGTGTGAGAGCGAGAGAACGATCCAGGCTTCAACAGATGTGACGACAAGAAGGAGCATATATCCGCCGATGACCCTGAAGAGTGTCTTTGACAGATCGTTGATGAGGGACAATGACTTCTTCCTGAATGACTTATTGGGAACGTTCTTAAGGTAGAACTTCGTAACTTCATGTCCGTCGTTGATGAAGTAGTAGCCGCTCAAGATAACGCAGATGATCGAGAAGATGATCATAGGAAGGCTTCCGACAAAGTTCCAGACAGCGGTAATAACGGCTGAGAGGAATGTAGGTATCTGCTTTAACAGGCTGTTTGCCATGTTGATGACGTTATCCTTGATGATCTCTACGATGTTGAGAGGGAGGAATCCTCCGTTTTCGGAAGCGAGAGAATCAAGCAGTGACAGATCAAACATGCCTTCACCAAACGAATCGGTAAGCTTACTCAAAGAGATGAGGAGCTTGTTGCCCTGTGACAGCAACAGAAGGATAGCTACCGCACATGCTACAAAGGTGAAGATAAGGAGCAGGACGTATACGAGTATCGATACACGTACTGCAAAAGACTTTGGCTCAGCAGGTGCCTCAGGCTTGATGATGCGTGCAAGAAGAGATCTTTCCTGGTTTTCTACCTTCTTGACGGGCTTCGGAAGAGGTCTGCTCTTCTTTTCGTGATGCCTGATCATCGGTGCCGATATCGCGAAGCTGCACTTGGCGAGGATGAAACCTATCAAGAACGGGATCATCATTACCGCGAACTTCGAGAAAAGGTATATCACCACTATTCCGATAAGCGTGATAAGGATGTACTTTATCATGCTTATGACTGAGGCTTTGTCTCTGTTGTAACGTTCTTCGTTTGTCATTATCTGTCTCCTTTAAGTACCAGTACCCATAATACCATGAATATTATCAACGCACATATGAGTGCGATGTTGATGCCTTTTGCAAGATATCTCTTCTCTTCGCCTTCTTCGTTCACCGTAAAATCAGTGTAGTATGATTCCCTGAATTCGTTCAGGGACTTGGCGAAGAACATAAGAAGGATCAATCCGACCAGGAAAGCCGGAAGCGACGAATAAAAGTACGTCGAATCGATATCGGAATAGACCTGGACCATCGTGATGTCCACTTCCTTGACGAATCTGTCAAAGAACATCGACGTAAGTCCTGAGCCCGTGAGCGCCAGGAAGGGCGCGAAAACGTGTCCCGCCGTATCTCTCAGGAAACAAAGCCAGAGAGCGATGATAAAGAGCGGCAGGAAATCATAGAAGTTCAGAGAGAAGATCGCATAGGAGACCGCAATGATCAAAGAAGCGATCTTTTTCTCGCGCTTCGAAAAACATGCCCACATAAGGCCGGTAAAGAACAATGATACGCCGAGAGCCGGGATTATCGTGCCGGATACGAAACCCAGCCACTTCTCCATCTTGGATCCGCCGTCGTTAACGTAGAAGAAAGCAGGGAATACCGGAGTCCTTCCGATCCTGAGCCAGAGCCATACCGAGAGGTTATGGAGAGGTACCCTGATGAGCATCAGACCGATTCCCGATATGAACGAGAGGATGAGTGGTCCGATACCCGAGAAAGAACCGATGGAATCGACGATTAGGTCGCTTGAACTTCTCTTGCGCTCGATAAAGAGCGAACATGTAGGAAGCAGGAGCGCGAGTACGACAAGGGACGGCTGTATCACCGAATAGCCGACAAGCGAAGTTATCGAAGGGAAAGATTCGAGCTTGGAGAGGAAATTCCTGAGGAAAAACGTCAGGAGAGTTCCTACCGAGCATATCAAAAGAGAATATCCCCAGTTGATAGTCCTCGGAAATCCGAAGTGATTCTTTATTATCCTTGCTGGTATCTTGAGGTTCATTAGCAGTTCCGTTCCTTAAAAGTATAGTCCCAACATCCAGATGGTATCGTACATCTTCTCGAAGAAGAACGGTTCCATCGTGAGGAAGACACCTGCGCCGATGGCAAGGAACGGTCCGAAAGCCAGATAATCCGGGTCATCTGCAAAGTGCATTGCTTCTTTTTTCTTTTTGAGTTCGAGCTGAGCGAGGATCTTATTCTCCGCCATCTCGACATAGAGTTTCTCTTCCTTGAGTCTCTTCTGCTTTTTGATAAGGAGAGGGATCGCAAAGAATACGGCAAGTATTACCGCTACATAGATGAGGACGACGATACCGTAGATTCCGGTCACCATACCGCAAGCGCAGAGAAGCTTCATATCGCCCTGGCCCATAGCGGTCCTCTGTGTGAAGAATTCGGATATGAATCCGATAAGGAAGAGGACAAGTGCACCGCCGATAGCGGCTCCGAGCCTGTTTATGAGAGGCAGGTACCACTTGGCATCTTCTGAGAAGAAGTAAGCTCTCTCGACATAATCGGATGCGAGGAGCAGGAAGCCGCACAGAAGGATAAAGATCCAGAATTCGTCAGGGATGATCCTGTTGAGCTTATCCGATATGAGGACAAGGAAGAGGACAGGAACAACAAAGAATATCGCCAGAAGGCGAAGAATGTACATATCAGAGATCATCTCGGGTGCAAACCAGAGTGCGACAGCATAGAACAAAGCGCAGAAAAGACCTGCCCAAAGTCCGTGAGGTACGATCTTCATACGCTTGGCGGGTCTGAAGTTTTCCGCCTTGGGATCGTAATCATAGTCCTGAAGCCATTTCTCCGGTAAGACTTTGAAGAGATAAGTCAAAAGGATCCCCATTGCAAAGCCCAGGATCACGGCTATGATCAAGTATATGAAACTGTACATTTTTGCCTCCGAACAATTCTTTGCTTTAAAGAGTTTAATATATAAATAAGTAATATTCAATCTTGACTAATGGCATGTTTTACTCGGTAAAAGAAATTTTAAGATTATGTAAATCTCTTGTCAGAATGACAATAAATAACTTAGTGTTATGTTATTATTTAGTCCGTTATTCAGATATTGAAATTGACCATTTCACTTTCAAACTGTTAAAATTAATCTTGTATTATTATTATGTGAGGGGGAGACGCAGATCTTGTAAAAAGCGTCAGAGTATTATGGCAAAAAGAGTTACAAGCAAGATGTTAAAAGAGCGTATCGATGCCCACTTAAGAGCCGAGACAGGCTTCACCAGTGACAAGGCACAGCCAAGGGACTATTGGACAGCTCTTTCCAAGAGCGTTGTCGAGCTTATTGCAGAAAACTGGGAAGAGACACGTGTCGCATACAGCCAAGTGAAACAGGCACACTACTTTTCCGCTGAGTTCCTTGAAGGAAGATCGCTCCTCAATAACCTCGTAAACTTAGGTATCTACGATGAGGCAAAAGAGGCATTGGACTCATTCGGATACAACCTTACGGACATTCTCGAAGAAGAGACAGATCCTGCTCTCGGAAACGGCGGTCTCGGAAGACTTGCAGCATGTTTCCTTGATTCCTGCGCTACATTGAACCTTCCTGTAACAGGTTACGGTATCATGTATCGTTACGGTCTGTTCCGTCAGACTATCGAGAACGGCTTCCAGAAAGAGCATCCGGACAGCTGGATGGAGAAGGGATATCCTTTCACATTGCAGCGTTTCTCAGAGAAGATCAAGGTCCACTACAACGATATGGACGTTTGGGCTGTTCCTTGTGACCTCCCGATCACGGGCTACGGCACGAAGAACATCAACCTCCTGAGACTTTGGAAGGCAGAGCCTGCAGAAGAGTTCGACTTTAACCTCTTCAACTCTCAGAGATTTGACGATGCAGTTATCCAGAGAAACCGTGTAAACGACATCTGGCGTGTCCTTTATCCTAATGACACATCATATGACGGTAAGGTCCTCCGTGTAAGACAGCAGTACTTCTTCGTATCCGCATCATTGCAGGATATCGTCAGAAGATATAAGGCTGTTCACGGTGACGATCTTAAGGACTTTGCAAAATACAATTCGATCCAGCTCAACGATACACACCCTGTTATCGGTATCCCTGAGCTCATGCGTATCCTCGTCGACGAGAACGGCGTACGTTGGGAAGACGCTTGGGAGATCGTTAAGGCAACATTTGCATACACGAACCACACCATCATGGCAGAGGCTCTCGAGAAGTGGGACATCTCCATCTTCAGATATCTGTTCCCTCGTATCTTCGAGATCGTTGAAGGCATCAACAACCAGTTCAGAGCTCAGATGTATGAAGCAGGCGTTTATTCCGACCTGATCGACCGTATGAGCATGCTCTCCGACGGTAAGGTACAGATGGCTTGGATGGCTATCTACGGTTCTCACTCCGTTAACGGCGTTGCGGCTCTCCACACGGAGATCCTCAAGAACGAGACACTCAAGGAATGGTACAACCTCTATCCTGAGAAGTTCTCCAACAAGACGAACGGCGTTACACCTAGAAGATGGCTCCGTGCATGTAACCCTGAGCTTTCCGCTTTGTTCACGGAACTCTTGGGCAACGACAAGTGGGTAACACATCTCGAAGAACTCAAGAAGCTCGAGAAGTATAAGGATGACAAGGACGTAATGAAGCGTGTCATCGCCATCAAGAAGGCGAACAAGAAGGCATATGCTGACTTCCTCAAGAAGACGAGCGGCGTTGAGCTCAACCCTAACTCCGTTTTCGATATCCAGATCAAGAGACTCCACGAGTACAAGAGACAGCTTCTTAACGCTCTCTATGCTCTGAACCTCTACGACAGGATCAAGGAAGACCCGACTCTTGCGCTTCCTCCTGTAACGATCATCTTCGGTGCGAAAGCAGCTCCGGGCTACTTCCGTGCTAAGGCTATCATCAAGTTCATCAACGAGATCGCTAAGCTCATTGACGGCGATCCTGACATGAAGGGCAGACTCAAGGTCGTATTCATCGAGAACTACAACGTATCCAACGGTGAGCGTCTCTTCCCGGCAGCAGATATCTCCGAGCAGATCTCTACAGCTGGTCTCGAGGCTTCCGGTACGGGTAACATGAAGTTCATGATGAACGGTGCTGTTACACTCGGTACATTGGACGGTGCTAACGTTGAGATCGCAGAGGCTGTCGGAAACGACAACATCTACATCTTCGGTTGCCGCGCAGGCGATATGGCTGCTACAAAGGCTTACTACAATCCTAAGTGGCAGTATGAGAACATCCCGGGCCTCAAGAAGGCTCTCGACCGTTTGATCGACGGTTCCTTCAACGATGAAGGCACAGGCATGTTCCGTGATCTTTATAACGGCATCATCTACGGCGATAACTGGCAGCCGGGTGACCCTTACTATGTATTGGGTGACTTCGATGATTACAGAAAGACTCGCGATCGTATCTACATGGATTACAAGAGCGAGATGAAGTGGGCTAAGATGGCCTGGATCAACATCTGCAATTCCGGCAGATTCTCTTCTGACCGTACCATCCAGGAGTACGCTGACGAGATCTGGGACGTTAAGGCTTGTAAGATCTGATCGT
>CADCPU010000270.1 GCA_902803365.1 Oscillospiraceae bacterium | reverse complement strand
GCTTTCCAACAGTGAACCGGCAAATACCGGTCCCGTTATATTTCCGTTGAGAAGATTAGCTCTGTTAACGCTTCGTTCATCTTGCATCGGATAACGCTCCAAAAACGCATGGAAAGTCCTGTCGATATATTCGTCTATAGGCTTCCCATATGTAATGTCAAGGTTGTCACATCTTTCCAGAAATTCATCAAAATGCAAGAATTCCGCATACACTTCATCACGTGTCACATTATACTGATCGAGAGCGCTTATCCAAGCATCCGTATCATCATTGAACTTCGGCGCTCTGCCGAGCACGACTTTGTACATAAAGGTAACAAAATCCTCATTAGTTTCAGGTCCGTCAATTACCGAACTATCAATGACGGCATCGAAAAAATCGAGCACACACATCTCCCCTGACGCAAGACCTTCAACATAAAAATCCAGATCATCAGATGAAGGGTCATAACCTAAGGCTTGGTAATAAGTATAGGATACGAAGTACTCTATCGCTTGCTCTTTCTCTGTCCGTTCCTGACCTGGTACACCGCCGTCAGCCATAACAAATTCTGATGACAGGAAAACCGGCGACAGTACCATTGAAAGAGCAAGAACAATACTCAAAAATCTCTTGTAGCGCATAACTAACCCGCTGTTTAAAATACTGAATATATTATAACTCATATTATGTTTTCGAAAACAAATCGCCCACGATTTGAAGCAACAAAAAAATTGCATATAATATGCAATTCTCGTGAAGCCCTGCAATAACAACATTTGTAACAATGTTACTCACACCTTGGAAGCAAAAGTCACCCTGTCGTTGCCGCCGAGATCCTTAACTGAAGCAGCATCACGAAGACCTGAGTCAGTAAATATGCGCTGAACCGCCAACGCCTGATCGTAGCCATGCTCGACAAGGCTCATGCCGCCGGGATTGAGGCAGGAAGAAGCAAGAGAAGCGAGCTTCTCGTAGAACACCAGACCGTCTTCCCTTAAGCCGTATAGTGCAGTCTCGGGCTCATGGTCCTTAACGGAAGCATCCAGCTGAGCCATATCCGCAGCAGTTATATATGGCGGGTTGGAGACGATATAATCAGGCGCGATTTCAAAAGAAAATGAAGGATCGAGGATATCTGCCTTTAATACGGATATATCCGACTGATCGCAAGCCCGGGGAAGATTGGCTCGAGTATAAGCTAAAGCCTCATCGAATTTGTCGACCAGGATCATCTTAGGCGACTGCCCGCGTGCCTTGAGCGCATTATATAAAGAGATGCCTATACATCCGCTTCCGGTACAAAGGTCATAGATCACTGGTTCGCGGCCACAGATCACGCTAAGAGCTTTCTCAACCAAAGTCTCCGTATCAGGGCGCGGGATAAGGACTCCCGGGCCTACTTTATATTCCTCATTCCAGAAAAAAGCACGACCCGTGATATATGCCAGCGGCTCACCGCCGGAAAATCGTGATACAAACGCGCGAATAGAAGCCTCGTTCTCAGCAGACACGGAAACGTCACGTGCCAAACGCACTGCAGAAGGCTCGATGCCGAGCACGTAGGAAAAGATCTCCAAAAGTTCAAAGCGGGCATCAGAAATACCCGCTTCGTTAAGTTCTTTCTCAAGTTGTAGTAAAAGATCACCAGTTGTCATCGTTATCGTTCTCAGGGATTACTGCCTGCATTGCCGCGATAGCAACTTCACAGATAGCGGCATCAGGTTCCTTTGTCGTGAACTTCTGGAGCCAGAGGCCCGGTTTTACGAGGACCTTGCAGATGCCGTGGTCGCAGTGACGGCCGACAAAGCGGAGGATCTCATAGGAGATACCGCAGATGAACGGGATAAGGATCAGTCGCATTACGATGTTGACCCAGAGGACCTGGTCACCGACGAGCATACCGATAAACGTATAGATGATTATCGATATCATCATGACGATGAACATAAATGCCGTACCGCAACGAGGATGGAATCTCGACTGCTTCATGATGTTCTCGACAGTCAGAGGCTCGCGGTTCTCATAACATGCGATGGTCTTGTGTTCGGCGCCGTGGTACTGCCAAACTCTCGCGATATCAGGGATCTTCGATACGAGGATAAGGTACGTAAGGAAGATAACGATACGAAGTACGCCTTCGATGCAGCTCAAGAGGAATACGCTGAGGAGCGAATCGGCGCTTGCTGCGTCAAAGAAATTGCGGACGATGTCTACCACGAGACGCGGCAGAAGGATAAAGAGTCCGACGCTCAATGCGATACCGATGATAGCGGAGATCGTGAGCATTACGTTGCGGTGATTCTCAAGGTAGTTATCGAGCGCGGAAGGTTTCTTCTGCTTCTCGTTAGGATCTTCCTCTTTGCCTTCTTCTGAGATCTCGGCAGACTTCATCGTAGCGTCGGTTCCCGTTACGAGCATCTTGTAGAACTTGATGCAGCCGCGTATGAACGGTACCTTCTCAAAGTAAGATACACGGTCGCTCTGCTTGATCTCTTCGATGTGGATCGAGCCGTCGCCCTTGCGGACTGCGATTGCCGTGCGCTTAGGACCGCACATCATGATACCTTCGATGAGGGCCTGGCCTCCGATAGTTGTTTTCTTCAGAGCAGTCTTTGCTGTCTTAATACCCTTGGAAGTATCAACGACAACTTCCTCGGAGATCTCATTAGCCGCAGACTCTGAAGCAGACTCGACAGTCTCAACAACCTCAGATTCAACTTCAGATACCTCTGTGATCACTTCGGACTCTGAAGGATTATTGTTTTCGATATTTTCGGACATAGTAACTCCAATATATAAAATTTCACCCTATTATAGCATTAAATATGTTACCGACAGATTGCGTTATCAGTAAAAGTGAAAGAAATTACCCGATCTCCATGATATCGCGAACGAGACTGTCAAACTCGGCTAACTGTTCCTCGGATAGATATTCCGGCGTAGATTCGCCGTGCGATACTTTCGGGATATTATAGATACGGACGTTGGGATTATCGCTCTCCTTGACCTCATGAGTCTGATAGATATCAGACAATCCGTTTATTATGAACAGGTTCTCATCAGTCGTATCGACCGCCTTTATCCTTGCTTTCAGCACAGTAGGATCATACGGGAACTTCTCTCTGTGTTCAGCGGCGATACGGCGTTCCCACAGATCTTTCTCCATGTCCTCCGTCACATAGAGCTTAACATCACTTCCCGATCCTTCGATCGCCTCGCGGAGATACGAGAAATCATAACCGTAATGTCCGTCTTCTCTGAAGCTCTCGAAAAGGTAATAGTACATACCGTCCTCATAGTCGTTGAGCTGATAGAGTTCATACTGCCAAGGACCGTAGCCGTCGACCAGAGCGTTGAGCAGTGCATCAAGATAGACTTCTCTGTTTGCGTTCTTGAGATTTAATGCCGAATCGATACGGTCCAGTGTCGAATCCGGTGC
>CADCPU010000269.1 GCA_902803365.1 Oscillospiraceae bacterium | reverse complement strand
TTAGATGTATAGAAACCGGAGCACTCGAGAACTACGTCTACACCGAGCTCACCCCAAGGGCAATTGTTTGCATCCGGCTCCTTGTAGATCTTAAGTGTCTTTCCGTTAACTGTGATTGTGTCTTCACCAGCGGAAACTGTATCCTTAAGAGCGTAAGAACCCTGAGCTGAGTCATACTTCAAGAGATGAGCAAGCATCTTAGGGCTTGTAAGATCGTTGATAGCAACAACCTCGTAACCTTCTGCACCGAACATCTGACGGAATGCGAGACGGCCGATACGGCCAAAACCGTTAATTGCAACTTTTACTGCCATTTTTAATTCCTCCTAAAATCCCGAAACGGGAAAATTACTAACTTGTGTGTGCCAACTGCACCTTTCAAATATTACAACAGTTTTACAAGCATTACAACA
This sequence comes from Oscillospiraceae bacterium, assembly GCA_902803365.1. Next base: position 6,310 of record CADCPU010000269.1, on the reverse strand, counting down.
CGAAATCTGAGTCAGATTGGGTTATTTTGAGGCAAGAAAACGTTATTCTCGCATTTATTTAATAAAAATGCTTTCAAAACGATTTTCAAAACCTTTCACGTAAACTGTCGTAACGATATCAGATCTCAGGTTTGAAGCAAGGCATGAACTCGAGCTTGAAAAGATTGGCCTTATGTCTTCTGTCGATATTGGCCTTTTTCTCTTCGTCGTCGATGACGCCTTCCCTGATGTAGCGGTCAAGTTCCGCATAGGTAAAGCCGAGGTTCTCCTCGTCAGTCTTGCCGCACAGACCATCGATCGGTGTCTTCTCGACAAGCTCGTTCGGAAGTCCCAAAAGGTGTCCGATCTGCTTCATCTCAGTTACCGTGATAAATGAACAAGGGCTGAAATCGCCTACGGAATCGCCGTAACGGGTCGAATAGCCGACATAGTCCTCAGAGAGGTTACATGTATTTGCGACACGGCCGTTATTGGACTGACCGATCGCATAGAGAGTAGTCATCCTGATCCTGGGCGGGATATTCTGCTTTGTCTGAGGAGTGATCTCCATTCCTTCAGGTATGCTGGCGAGAACTCCGTCAACTGCAGCCTTGATGTTTATCTCATAATTCCTGATACCGAGATGGTTAACGAGGAGTCTTGCAGCAGCGATATCGTGCTGTTCTCCGTTAGGCATGAGGACACCGATAACACGGTCCTTGCCGAGTGCTTCAACGCAGAGAGCCGCAACTATGGATGAATCCTTACCGCCTGAGATGCCGACGATCGCGTTACAGCCCTTACCGTTCTTCTCGAAAAAATCTCTGATCCACTCGACGCACTGGTCCTTTACCTTAGCAGCATCAAACATTTACCATACCTCTTTCCTTGATATATTAATAGACATCTATCTGACACATGGTCATGGTATTGAGCGCAGCCTCGTGGCTGTCAGGCGTAACGCCGGCGCAGCAGGAGCTGTCTACAGCGACCTTGATGTCAGGGAACATTGCTTTGATTATGAGCGCATTGGATACCACGCAGATATCCGTACAAAGACCGATCAGCTCGACTTCTTCAAACTTCTCGGTATTCCAGTTCGGCCAGCCGAAGTTCGGCTTGTCGATTATCTTGCAGCCTTCTACATAGAGGCCTTCTCTGATCTGCCAGCCCTCGCTGCCTTCGATGCAGTGCTTGACCGGGAGCTTTAAACCTTCGGGGGTGGAGAGATAATCGTCGTGATGAGTGTCTCTCGTAAAGATGACTTCATCGCCGTTTTCGATATACTCTCTTATCTTAGCCTTGACATTCGGAACGATCGCAACCGCTTCCTTGGTACCGAGAGCCATGTCGATGAAGTCATTCTGCATATCGACGACGATCAATGTTTTTTTCATTCGGTTCACCTCACTTTTTGTTTACTGCAACAACGCGCTTGATGTTTATCCCCTGTTCCATAAACTTCCCTTCGAATTCGGTCCTTACGTTGTGCTCGGAGAACGGATCGTTCGCGAGGTCTCTCGTGATGTCCTTGAGATCAAAACCGCAAGCTTCAAACTCTTCCAGTGAGAAGTCAAAGAGTATGTCGTTGTCGGTCTTCATCCAGATCTCGGAACCGTTCTTGAGCATTCGCTTGTACTGAACAAGAAAATCTCTGTATGTGAGTCTTCTCTTAGGCTTGTTCTTTCTCGACCATGGATCGCTGAAATTCAGGAAGATCCTGTCGACTTCGTCTTCTTCAAAGTAGTTCTCCAGAAGGTCTGCATCGACGTTCAGGAAGAACAGATTCGGTATCTCTTCGTTATGAGCCTTCTCGATAGCAGAAAGGATGATCGATGTATCTCTCTCGAGTGCGATATAGAGAACGTCCGGGTGCAATACTGCCATCTCCGTACAGAACTTGCCCTTACCGCATCCGATCTCAAGGAACAGCTCACAGTCTTCAGGGAATCCGCAGATCTTTCTCCACTGACCCTTGTTCATGAGCGGGTCCTCAAACCATCTTTCCTTACATCTGTCCATCCTCTCAGGGATGTGTCTTTTCATTCTGGCTCTTGCCATATCTTATACCGCCTTTGTTTGTTTTCTTTGTAGATATTAATACGTAACTATAAAAGTTTTATTAAAAACGGAGACACGCGGCACATAAGGCGCGCAGTATCTCCGTAACAATGTTCCAACTGTGTCGTCAGATCATCTTCTCCGTAAGCTTTACGCCGCCGAGGACGTGGAAGTGGATATGCTTTACGGTCTGACCGCCGAACTCACGGCAGTTGTTGATGACTCTGAATCCCTCGCCGAGACCCTTGATCTTGGCAACCTCGCTGATACCTCTTGCAACTTCGCCGAGGACCTTGTCGCAATCTTCTGAAGATGCGATATCGAGGATGTCCTCGAAGTGCTTCTTGGGAACTACCAATACGTGTGTAGGTGTTGCAGGATTGATATCGTTGAAGCAGTATACACTGTCGTTCTCATATACAGGTGTTGAAGGGATCTTCTTGTCGATAATGTCACAGAAAAGGCACATAATATATTCCTCTTTTCGAAAATTAGTCTTCGTTATTATACCAAATCATCAGCCGGCATAATAGATAGTCTCAAACAGTTCATTCTCGGGCACGCCGTCGATCGTCCGAGGATACTCTTCGGCATCGATATCAACGATATAGGACTTGCCGTCCTCATCACAGAGTATCACGCGCGTATCATCGACATCTGCATCGGTCAATTTCAAGAGCTGACCTGCCTTGATCGTGGTCTCATTACCGGTCTCAAGCTCGATCGCCTTAAAGTCCTTGATGCTCTTGAGCGGCGAATACCACCAGTCCGTAAGTGCGATACCGAACGCAGAACCTGCTCTTACCGGTATGCCGTCAGCGAAAACGGTATTGTAGACGACATCGTATGTTCCGAGAAGATCGCATCTGAAGCAGTGCTCGAGCGCATCGATCCTCGTAGGAAGACAGCATACCGTAAATTCAGTCCCCTGCTCTTCCATATCAAAACCGTAAGGGTTATCAACGCATGCCGTAAGACCCGTATAAGATCCTGATGCAATATCCAGAAACTCGATCTTCTTGCCGTTTACCGAGAAGAAATATGTCTCACTGTAATCGTCTTCCAGACCGCACTCGATGTAGATATAGTACTTGCCGTCGATCTTGAGCAAATATGCATTGAGATCGAGTGCCCAGAAAACATCCGACTCATAAAGATCAATGGAATTAAAGTTGCCGTCGGTCATCTCGATCTTGAGCTTTGTGTAGTCACCGTTATTGTTCGCGATGCCGTTGACATAGATGATCTTATCGCCTGCTATCGCGACCTGCGCCTGACTGAAGCTGTCACCGCGGTTGGAGATATCGGTTATATAGTTTTCCTCTGTCGGAATATATTTCTCATCCAGTCCCTGAACTTCATCGATACCCAGATAGTACTCGCCTGCGAGCCTTCCTTCATCATCATTTATCAGGAAGAAAACAGTCTCAGGTTCAAACGCGAGACTTAATCTGCCTTTGCTGATCTCATCATACATGTCATAACCGTCGCCGATGTTCGAGACGAGGAAATCCGAGATGAACTTGTCGTCGTTGAACATATCACCGACTTCGAGCATCTTGCCCGTCTTAACGTCAAAGTTCACGGCCGTGAGATTGATGAAATAGAACTTGGACTTATCCTCAGTAAATTCTTCGCTGTAGATGTCCTGGCAGATGAAGCTCAAGAGCTCCTTATCCGCACGCTTTACTATGATCTCGCGCGAATATTTGCCCTTGTTCGCATCATATTTTTCGCAAAGATCGCTCAGCTTATCTACAACCTTATCCTGATCGAATCCGTTATTGAACTCTTCAAGAGCCTCGTTAAGTTCCGGATAGAGTTCCGCACTGTTCGGAGCCAGCTTCAGGATCTGTTCGTTAATGGAAAAGCCTGAACTTCCGTCACTTGAAAAATTGTACGAGATATATACGTCATAAGGGAGCATCTCCCTCTCCTCAGGATTATCCGGCTCCTCTGTTTCAACCGTTATCTCTGTTTCTTCAGTAGTCGCTTCTGTTGTTTCTTCCGTTTCCGTAGTCTCCTCAGTCGTCTCAGTTGTCTCCTCAGATTCTGAAGTCTCTGACGGTTCGGTTTCATCCTTGTGTTTGACTACTTTTATATCGTTACAAGCAAAAAGCATTGCCGCAGCGACCATGATCGCCGCGGACAATGCCGTTAACTTCAAACAATTGACTTTCTTCATAAAGACCTCCCCCAAAGCCTTAAATGATCAACCCAGCTGTTCTGTTATTACCTTTCCTGCTACTGCAATAGCATCATCGATCTTGGTGATGTCCTTGCCGCCGGCCTGAGCCATGTCAGGACGTCCGCCGCCACCGCCGCCGCAAGCCTTTGCAGCTTCGCGGATGATATTACCGGAGTGGATACCGGCCTTGACTGCATCCTGCGTAGCCATTGCTACGAAGAGCACCTTCTCGCCGTTTACGGCAGCGAGGAATACGACACCGCTGCCGATCTTATCCCTGATACCGTCTGCGATATCACGAAGTGCTGCAGCATCATCGCACTCGACCTTAGCAGTTACGCACTTGAAGCCCTTGATCTCAGTTGCTTCGGATACTGCCTTGCCTGCCTGGTCGCCTGATGCCTTCTTGCTGATCTCCTTGAGTTCCTTCTCGAGGGACTTGATGTCAGCTACGTTCTGCTCAGCCTTCTTAACGATCTGATCCTTGTTAACCTTAAGGACGGAAGCGATCTCGCCGATCGTCTTTCTGTCTTCCTTGGATGCTTCATAGCATGCAAGACCCGTGATAGCTTCAATTCTTCTTACACCTGCTGCTACACCGGACTCGGATACGATCCTGAACTGGCCTGCCTGGCCGCTTGACTTCAAGTGAGTACCGCCGCAGAACTCCATTGAATAAGGAGCGTCGAGGTCACCTACTGTTACGACACGGACCTCCTCGCCGTACTTCTCACCGAAGAGAGCCATAGCTCCGAGCTTCTTAGCTTCGTCGAGCTTCATTACTCTTGTTACTACAGGAAGATCTTCGAGGATTATCTCGTTGACCTTCTTCTCGACGATGTCGAGTTCCTCTGCTGTCATAGCCTGAGGATGAGTAAAGTCGAATCTCAGTCTGTCGCTTGCAACATAGGAACCGGACTGCTCTACGTGATCTCCGAGGACTTCCTGCAAAGCCTTCTGGAGGATATGTGTAGCAGTGTGGTTTCTTGCAACGGACAATCTGTTCTTCTTATCAACTTCAATATTAACTGTTGCACCGCTGTTTACTGTACCCTTTGTTACCTTGAGAGTATGGAGGTACTTGCCCTGTGCATCCTTGTCGACTGAGAGGACGTCTGCCTCAAAACCAGAAGCTGTGATCTTACCGATATCGTGGATCTGTCCGCCCATCGTAGCGTAGAGGACTGTCTTGTCGCATACTGCGATGATGTCGTCGCCCTCGGAAGCGCTGTCGACTACCTTAAGGCCTTCATCGTCAGCCTTGAGGATGTAGATGACCTTAGCCTCGCACTTGAGGTTATCGTAACCGTCATAAATTGTAGAGTTGGAATCCTTGGCAACTTCGTCAGGGATCTCGTTAACTGCCAAAGCAAGGTCTGCCTTAGCTTTTGTAGCAGCTCTTGCAGTCTCCTTCTGCTTTTCCATTGCAGCCTTAAATCCCTCTTCGTCAACCTTGAGGCCTTCTTCTTCAGCCATCTCGACTGTAAGCTCGATCGGGAAGCCGAATGTATCGTAGAGATAGAAAGCGGAATCACCGTCGATCTCCTTAGAGCCTGACTTGTTCTTGTCGTCAAGGATCTTTCTGAACTCCTTCATACCGTTTTCGAGAGTGCTCTCAAATCTTGCGATCTCCTTATCGAGCTCGTTCAAGATGAAATCACGGTTCTTTGTAAGGAGCGGATAGCTGTCATCGTATACCTTATCAATGTAGATCTTGGCAAGACCAAGGATATTCTCCTTTGTCATGCCGAGAGCTCTTACGTGTCTTACGGCACGTCTTATGAGACGTCTCAATACATAGCCTGCGCCTGCGTTGGAAGGAACGAGCTTAGCTGCGTCACCGATGAGCATTACGCTCGTACGAACGTGGTCTGCGAGGATACGCATGGACTTTGTCTTCTTCTCGTCTGAATCGTACTTAACGCCTGAAGCATTCTCGATATAAGCGATAGCCTCAGAGAAGAGGTCTGTCTTATAAACATCCTTTGTTCCCGTAAGGAAAGCGAGGATACGCTCGAGACCCCAGCCCGTATCAACGTTCTTCTGCTTGAGTGGTGTGAGATGACCGTCCTGGTGCTTTTC
>CADCPU010000268.1 GCA_902803365.1 Oscillospiraceae bacterium | reverse complement strand
CGCTTTGATGACGAGGAGTGGACAGATGTTGAACCTAACGAGTTCGTCTCATTTAACAGCTTCTATACCACTGCATCCATTAAGGCTACACCTAAGGATGAGAACGATAGTGTCAATGCACTGAGGATCTGGGTAGGCGATCACGAAGAGATCGTCGGTCTTGATGAGAACAACACATTTACATTTAATCTCGCTGACTATGATGGCGGTGAGATCGGTATCTGTGCCGAGAACTTGGATGTATTCCCCGGACAGTTCCTTTTCGAAAAGAGAGGCGAAGGAGAATTCACACTTGAAGGCAACAGAGATTATAAGATTAATGAAGTATATGACTTCGATGAAAACGGCATCAGCTTCAACATCACGGGCACAGACGTCGTAGGTGTTGCAGTACAGCCGAATTCCGGAAGAACATATAAGATAGAAAAACTGTTCACGTTGTCGCCTCAGTACATTAAGGACAATGGCCTCGAAAACGGATTTAAGATCATAATCTATACAGATCAGCAGGAGTTTGACTGGGATACTATCCATGCAGACGATGACAAAGATCAGTGCGAGCTTGAGGTCTGGGTAAATGTTTCCGGACCAAGGAACATGGATCGCGGCGGTTCTCTTGAATATGTTGACGGATCAACAAGTATCGCGATCATCGGCAATACCAACTGCAACAGATACCGCTTCATCTATCCTAGACAGACAGATGATCAGGGCTTCGTAAGATTCAAACTCGATATGAATTCCGGCTGGGTAGCAAAGGTTGTCTGTGACGGCAACGAGGTCGAGCCTGATTCTGACGGCGTCTATGAGCTTAAGCTTGATGCGATCATGAGAGATCTCTGTCACATCGAGTTTGAGACAACGGACCACACGATCCAGATACCTCTCGATAAGACGATCGAATACTGGTATGATGACCCGTCTGAGACGTTCGAAGCAACTAACGGCGATGTCATCCTTCCGGCTGATAAGTCCAGCGTAACGATCAAGGTCCTCGATAACACGGGTGAAGGATCTGTTCGCGGATTCAGAGTTGATCGCTATGTCGAAAACGGCGGATCGTTTGAAGTTAAGCTCGTTAATGACACATACACATTAGCGCGTGAAGGCGATACTTGGATCGACTACGCTATGTGGCCTAAATTTGATGGCGAACTGATGTGTGGCGAGATCAAGTTCGAGGATCACACATCCGCAGGTAACGTAATGTCTCGTCTCTGTGACAATGATTTCGCTTACGAAGCAGACGTCATCTATGACAAGAATACGTTGGGAACATCTACTGTATTCTTTAATATCTCTGATCTTGATACAGCTCCGGTAGTTGTATATTGTGTCCGCGCCAACGGAGCATTTGAGGCCTTGGGCGATGAGATGGGCTTTGGCACATACATCAATGATTACGATTCTTATTGCTTCAAGTTCTATGATACGGATGGAGATGCTATCTACGATTGCTTGTATCCGACAGATCAGGAAGGCTGTCTCTTATTCAGTATCGAACGTGACGAGAACGACAATATCAACGGATATTGTGATTATCCGGGTGCGATAATCGTACGTCCTGACGGCGAAGGCAAGGCTATCGTAAACCTTGAGAACAGTAATACTGCAGTCTTTAAAGTAACTCCGAATGACGGATATATTGCTCACGTATTTAACGGTGATGTTGATATTACAGACATTTGTGAGACTGAAGTGAACAGCGAGACCGGCATAACAACTCTGCTCGTAAGCGTTGACTTCGATCAGTATTACGATCAGGAATTCTTGCCGAGGATCGTATTCGTTCGTGACATTGCAAGCGTCACAAAGACGAATGTCGCAGATCAGACATACACAGGCAGTGCGATCACTCCTTCCGTAACTCTCAGCGACGGAGATTACACACTCGTTGAGAATACTGATTACACATTAAGCTACAGTAATAACGTCAATGCAGGTGATGCAACGATCGTCGTTACAGGTAAGGGTAAATATGAAGGAGAGACCTCACTCGTATTCAAGATCGTTCCTGCCGATATCTCTTCCGGAACGATCGTAGGAGTTCCTTCTGAAGTAACAGAGACAGGTTCTGCTATCGCACCTGTAGTAACGTTTAAGCTCGGTAATAAGACTCTTACTGCCGGCACGGATTACACGGTATCTTACGAGAACAACAAGAACGTAGGAACAGCAACTGTTAAGGTTACAGGCGCAGGCAACTATAAGGGCAGCAAGTCAGCTGCTTTCGAGATAAAGGCTAAGCCAACAGCTACACCTGTACCTGCAACGGCAACACCTACTCCGGTGCCTGCAACGGCTACGCCTACACCGGTTCCTGCAACGGCTACACCTAAGCCGACAGCTCCTGCTACGGCTACACCGGTACCTACAGTTCCTGCAACTGCAACGCCTGTTCCAACAGTTCCGGCAACCGCAACACCTGAACCGCCTACGGCTACACCTGAGCCACCTCAGCCGACTGCAACAACCGCACCGACTGAAGACCCTAAGGAGCAGATAAGAGCGTTTGTCGACAGGATCTACACCTATGTACTCGGACGTGAGCCTGAGGAAGCAGGTGCACAATTCTGGACTGACGAACTCTACAACTTCTCAAGAAGCGGTGCTGAAGTAGCCCAGGGCTTCATCTTCAGCCAAGAGTTCGAGAACAGACATACGAGCGATCAGGAATTTGTAACGATACTCTACAAGACCTTCTTCGGTCGTGAACCTGACGAGGCAGGCATGAACTACTGGCTCGGCCAGCTCTCTTCCGGAGCTATGGACAGAGCAACGGTCGCTAACGGATTCATCTTCTCGCCTGAATGGGCAGACACCTGCGCTAAGTACGGCATCCGTTCCGGCGGCGATACAAAGCCATCGGTCAAGATCGAACCTACTGAACTTACGTATGCATTCGTCGAGCGCATGTATACAACGGCTCTTGGAAGAGACTTCGATCCTAACGGCCGCGAGTACTGGGCTCAGCTCCTCGCCAACTTCGAGATCTCGGGCGAGCAGGTAGGTGCATCCTTCTTCCTGAGCGATGAGATGGTCGGCTACAACCTCTCTGATGCAGAGTACGTCAACCGCCTCTACAAGACATTCATGAACCGCGAAGCAGATGAAGGCGGCCTGACTTACTGGCTCGGCGTCCTCGCATCCGGCACGACCCGTTCCGACGTGGTCTACGGATTCACGAGAAGCCCTGAATTCACTGCTAAGTGCGTAGAAGCAAGGATCCTTCCTTTCTGATACATCATCCGGTTTAACACGAACGCCTCGGAATCCCCGAGGCGTTCTTTTGTGCTGTCCTTCAAGTTTTTCCCACCTTAAGCCACGTTTTCAATTCCTCTCCGAACTTTTTCCCACCTAAAGTCGTGTTCGTAAATCAGCTTAATTATTTTTCCCACCTTAAGCATTAATAAAAAATGCTCTCTGATATTTTTCCCACCTTGCGGAGGATATCGAAAAAGGCGTGAGTTTTATCTCAAACTTAAGGTGGGAAAAATGAAAAGGCCGATCAGGATCTGCGGCTTTAGGTGGGAAAAATAAAAAACGTTTCTGAGGATTACGGCTTAAGGTGGGAAAAACGCCGGGGGCGGGCGGTGGCAGGCCGACAGAGGACAAGGCCCGCTTGTTACCCAAATACAGAGCCGCGTCTGAAGCGGGTCAAGACTGCCGGAAGGCACCGCGGAGCGGCCGCGGGTCTTGACGCGCGCACGCGGATCTGTTCCCTGATGGCAAGCGGGGCTTGTAATCTGTGCCTGGTTCTTTGCAAGTTGTGACCGAAGTGTTTAAGTGCCTGAAGCGGCAGGGTAGACTCGCAGTATAAAAGCTTTCGGGAGGTTATGTGTATGAAAAGATATATGTTAAAGATCTCAGCAACAGTTATGTGCCTGGCGCTTCTCTCATCCTGCGGAATAAAGAAAGAGAAGGTGAAGGTCAAGGTCAGTGAGGCTACTTCGGTCGATCAGATACTGGAGGAAGTCAGAGATTCGATGAAGGTCGATATTCCTGTTTACAGCGAGCTTAAGGATTATGATGATTATGTTGCTTATTTTTCGATAATGGACAGGTATGAGTATCTGATAAAGGAGATCGACGGGGAGGATTACATCTTTATAAGCTTTTACTACTACTGTCCGACGGCTGCGTTGACGGGTGTTAAGAGCGCAGAGCATACATTTAGAGATAACGGGCTCAGTGTTAAGTGCTCATATGAGACGAAAAGTGCGCAAAAGGGCGGCTGTTTTCCGAGCGGTGAGATGGGCGGATGCATCTTGAAGATGGATAAGGACTATGATCCGGATAGGCTTGTCGTGATGATCGATGAGCAAGAGGCTACGAGGTTTACGGGAGGAAGAGTTACAGCAAAAAATAGGATGGGCATGGCCGACGAAGATATGAATATCGTGCTGCCTGTCAGATATGACAATGTGTTCGACTTTGATGAGGGATATTACCGTGTTTGCCGTAACGGTAACAACGGGATAGTGGATGACAAGTTTAATGAAGTTCTGAGTACGAAGTACAGTAATATCATTTATCTTGGCGACGGCAAATTTGCGGCCATGATCGATATCAAAGACAGTAATGACTACAAGGTCGTGATGCTCGACAGTGACGAGAATATCTTAAAGGATGATCTGTTCGGATTTATCGAAGCTGACAAAGTTTACGGCGATTACATCATGTATCATTACTATGGTGATTCGCAGACCTCCACTGTAGGCGTGTTGGACAAAAACCTGGATTTTGTGATCGAGCCGTTATACAAGGAGATCGTGGTCTATGAACCTGATACCGATTACAAGTTCTTTGTAGTGGAGAACTTTGATGAGGAGTACGCCGCTTTCGATGCCGACGGAGTGCAGAAGACGGAGTTTGAGGGTCCGTCTTCATTCTACGAAACGGCGGAGAAATATTATTACTGATCCTTGTCGAGCTTGAAATAATTGTTGAGCTGGCACTTGGTGTTGCCGTTGTAGAGCTTGATGCGCTTGTCGGCCTTCGCTCTGTTGGCGCGCTCGAAAGAATCGTCCGGCGTGATGACCGACAGACGTGCGCCTTTCTTGCACATGCCGCGCTTGGTCAGGTAGTTAAACCCGATCATCTTGTAGATCTTGTCGGCTTCCTCCTGGGTGAGGAGACGATTGCCGTACGGAGGGTTCGTGAGGATGAGGTGACGGCTCATGCCGGTCAGGGACTCGAGAAACTTCACGGTGCGGTCCTTGGCGTCGCACACGTCAAATCTGATAAAGGACTCGACTCCTGCTTTGCGCGCATTCTGACGGGCATTCTCGACGGCGAGAGGATCTAAGTCCGAGCCGAAGAAGAAAACGTCGTCGAACGGAGTCATGTCTTCCATGGAGAGAGCTTCCTCACGTGCGAGCTCACGGGCCTGCTTGCCGATATAAGGGATCGTCTCATAGGCAAAGTGGCGGTTTACGCCCGGGGCTCTGCCGCATGCCATGAGGGCTGCTTCTATCAGGATAGTGCCGCTTCCGCAGAACGGATCTACGAGGGCCTCTTCGCCGAACGGCTTATAGTGCGCGAGGCTGACCATGCCGGATGCGAGCGTCTCCTTGATAGGAGCTTCGTGGGTGAGGGGACGGTAGCCGCGCTTGTGGAGGCCGTCGCCTGAGGTGTCGATCATGACGCGGACCAGGTCTTCAACGATGCCGAACTGGATCCTGATCCTGCCGTATGCTTCGTCTTCCATGATCGTGCCGCCTTCGAGGATGCCTCGCGCTCTGCACAGGCTCTTGACGATGGCTTTCTTGCCGAGGCTCTGGAGGGCGCTGATGCCGAAGAGCTTGGACTTGCGCGAGAAGCCGTTGATTATTATCTCGTAATCCTTTGGGATATATTCGTTCCAGTCGATCTTCTCCATCGCGTCAAAGAACTCGTCGAAGGTCTCTGCCTTGAACGAAGCGACTTCAAAAAATACGCGCTCACCGCGACGGGTCCACATATTTACGGCTGCGACATCGTTGGCCCAGCCTTTATCGGAAACGGAGAGGGTGACGACGCCGTCCCTGACCGATACATTTTCCTTATCATAGCCGATAGCCAGAAGGTCTTCCTTGACGAGAGATTCGAGGCCGAAAAGTGCCGTAATTACTATATTCATGGTGTCTGATCGCTTTCTTGTTGTTTAAGTATGACAATTATAATTTAGTGCTTAAAAAAGGGCAATATGTGAGTTTCTTCAAAAATTTCCTCTTGACAAGCATTTTTTTGAATTTACCTGTCCTTGAGTCGTGGACAGCCTGTTTGAGAATGTTTGTTCGAATCCCCGAAAAGCCCGAAAACAGGCACGTTAACAATTTTGTAATATTTCTGTAATCGTTTTGAGACCTGGTTGACTTGAAATGCAAAGTATCGTGTTTTCAGTGCTTTCGAGGGCTCGAAAAAACGAAACCCTTGTCTTTGAGTTATCAACCGAGTTTTCAACATTTTCAACATTTTCGATTGTTGATAACTTGTTGGATTGGCAAAAATGTTGCATACTACACAACGGAATTGTGGCGGGAATGTGTAATGTGCACAAACGGGCCCGAAATGTCGACATCTGCGAAAATAGCAGTTATAAAATTACAAAAAGATTACGCCGAACAGGCGGTGTTTTGGTATAATCTATTAAAACTTTTGAGAGGTACATACAGCTATGAGTGAATTATCCGCTAATGCGAAGAAGGCCAAAGAAGCTTCGATAGTTATGGCCTGCCTTGACGGTGAGCTTAAGAACAATGCGTTGAAAGTTATTGCCAAGGCGCTTACGGACAATAAAGAAGAGATATTCAAGTGTAATGAGCAGGATCTTAAGATCGCTGAAGAGACAGGTCTTTCGATGCCTTTATATAAGAGACTCAAATTTGATGAGAATAAGCTTAAGGATGTGATCGACGGCATCCACAGCCTTATCGGCCTTGACGAGCCGGTAGGCCAGCTCAAGATGCATACTACTTTGGATGACGGACTTGAGCTTAGGAGAGTTACTTGTCCTATCGGCGTGATCGGAGTCATCTTCGAGTCCAGGCCTGACGCTCTCGTTCAGATCGCGTCCCTCTGCCTTAAGAGCGGTAATGCGGTATTCCTGAAGGGCGGTTCAGAGGCTAATAACACGAATGCGATCCTTGCAAAGATCATCAACGATGCAGGTATAAGCGCAGGTCTTCCTGACGGATGGCTGCACCTCATCACATCAAGAGCTGATGTTAACGAGATGCTCGGTCTTGATAAGTACATCGACCTCATCATCCCGAGAGGAAGCAATGCTTTCGTTCAGTACATCATGAAGAATACGACGATCGCCGTTCTCGGACATGCTGACGGCGTATGCCACACATATATCGACGGCGACTGCGACCGCCAGAAGGCGCTCGAGATCGTTCTCGATGCGAAGACCCAGTACGTATCCGTATGTAACGCTACGGAGACTGTCCTTATCGACAGAGCAGTTGCTGATGAGCTCCTGCCTGACATCGTTAAGCAGTTCAAGGAGCACAATGTCGAGATGTTCGGCGATAAGGAGATCGCAGCCAAGTACGGTCTCCCTGAGGTCGAAGAGTGGCACCACGAGTATCTTGATTACAAGGTATCTCTTAAGATCGTTGACGGCGTTGAAGATGCCATCAAGCATATCAACACATACGGTTCAGGTCACACGGACTGCATCATCACTGAGAACAAGGCAAAGGCTGACAAGTTTACGACCGCCGTTGATTCAGGCTGCTGCTTCGTTAACTGCTCGACGAGATTTTCCGACGGATTCAGATTCGGATTCGGTGCGGAAGTCGGCGTAAGCACGAGCAAGCTCCACGCCAGAGGTCCTGTAGGACTTGAGGGACTTCTGTCTTACAAGTACATCCTGACGGGTAACGGCGACAAGGTAGCAGACTTTGCTTCGGGCAAGCGTACATTCAAGCATATTAGACACAATGTGTAATGTGTCTGTTTTTTGTTCGGACTGATTGAGTTATTATTTTGATCGAGGGCTCGAAAGCGGGTCCTCACAATAGGGAGGAATATAAAAATGGTAGTTGCATTATCATCAGATCACGCAGGTTATGATCTTAAGGTGCAGGTCAAGGAACATTTGGAGAAGAAGGGCTATGAGGTCCTCTTCATGGGCGCTCCAAACGGAACAGAGCCTTACAGCTACGTTGAGGCAGGACAGCAGTTGTCCGATGCGATCGTTGACGGCAGGGCAGAGCGCGGTATCGCTATCTGCGGAACAGGTATCGGTATCTCTTTGGTTGTAAATAAGTACAAGGGACTCCGCTGCGGTCTTTGCTGCAATGAGTTTATGGCTAAGATGAGCCGTCAGCACAACGATGCGCAGGTACTCGCCATGGGTGCGAGAGTCGTCGGCAAGGGCGTAGCTCTCGGTATGGTAGACGCGTTTTTCGAAGAGGAATTCGCAGGCGAGAGACATGCTGTACGCGTAAATGACATCAAGGCTCAGGAAGAGCGTTTCTTCAAATAAGCCTAAGAATGATATTCCATTTTGGGCTCATAGTGGTAAACTTTAAAACGAGAATAAGCAATTGGGGGTGGAAAACCTATGGAGAACAGTAAAGTATTTGTATTCGATCATCCGCTGATCCAGCATAAGATCTCGCTCTTGAGAGATAAGAACACTTCTACCAAGGAATTCCGCGAACTTGTCTCAGAGATCGCAATGCTCATGGCTTATGAGGCCACGAGAGACCTTCCGCTTCAGGAAGTCGAGATCGAGACACCGGTTGCAATTGCAAAGTCCAGGGTCATCGCAGGCAAGAAGCTTGCTATCGTACCTATCCTTCGTGCAGGTCTCGGAATGGTCGACGGTTTTTCCACACTCATTCCTAACGTTCGCGTAGGTCACATCGGACTTTACAGAGACCCCAAGACACTCGAGCCTGTAGAGTACTACTGCAAGCTCACGGAAGATATCGCTGAGAGAGACGTTGTCGTTCTTGATCCAATGCTCGCTACGGGCGGATCTGCTACGGCAGCCATCCAGTTCCTGAAGGCACGCGGTATCAAGAATATCAAGTTCATGTGCCTCATCGCTGCACCTTGCGGCATTGAGAGGCTCACGACAGATCATCCGGATGTTGCGATCTTCTGCGCAGCCAAGGATGAGAAGCTCAACGATCACGCTTATATCGTTCCCGGCTTGGGCGATGCAGGCGACAGATTGTTCGGCACCAAGTAAGTTAATAAAGATCTTTTTCGAGATCGAACAATGGAGTTCGGATCACACCGGACTCCCTTTTTGAGTTTTGAGATATACAGGGAGGTATACTTAACATGGGAATCGTGTTAAATGAGGGCTCATGGGCTTCGCAGATGTTTGCGAGCTTCTGGGAACACCTCAAAGAAGCACTCATCCCCGGCGGAGATATCGGTGAAGAGATAAATAACGGTATCCTCCAGGTGAAGAACTACTTCACTCTGGGCGGTCAGGAATTTATCCTTACTGATGCTACTATCGTATCGTTCATAGCGATATTCATCGCGATAGTGCTCTTTGCCGTCGCATGCAGAAAAAGAGAGATGATACCGGGCAAGGGTCAGATGATCGTCGAGACGCTCGTTGACCTGATCATCGGCGCAGCCATGAGCTTCGGTCTCAACAGGAAACAGGCAGAGGAGATCACTCCTGTGATCGGTACTTTCGGTATCGTGATCATGTCCTGTAACGTCATATCGTGGTTCCACGTATCACCGCCGACGAAGAACATCGCGTTCCCGATCGCACTCGCGCTCACCGCGATCATCTACGTTATCGGCGTCTCGATCAAGTTCGTGGGTATCAAGGGATTCTTCGGATCATTGACTACTCCGATGGCAGCGATGCTCCCGTTCAAGATCCTCGACTTCATCATCAGACCGATATCGCTCGCGCTCCGACTTTTCGGTAACGTATTCGGCGCATTCGTATTTATGGAATTTCTCAACATCGCCACACCGATACTCCTTCCGGGCGTATTCAGCCTGTGGTTCGACTTGATCGACGGTATCCTTCAGGCAGTCGTATTCTCGTATCTTCTTATGTCCTACATCGGTGAGTCCGTTGAGGGCGCTGAGGAATCGAAAATGCTCAAAGCCGAGAAGGCCGAGAAGAAGAGAAAGAAACTTGAAGAAAAACAGAAGCAGGCCGCTGAGAACGCTGCCGCTTGATTTAAATAAGACACTACATATTGGAGGTATATATTATGAACTTTTTATTGAATGCTCTGCCTGTAATGCTTGAGACGGCAGCTATGGACCCTAAGGGATTTGCAGGACTCGGCGCAGGTATCGCGATCGGTCTCGGTGCTCTCGGTACAGGTATCGGTATGGGTATCGCGGCAGGTAAGGCCGTTGAAGCAGGCGCAAGACAGCCTGAGATCTTCGGTAAGATCCAGACATTGCTCCTTACGGCTATCGTATTTATCGAGTCCGTTGCTATTTATGCTCTCGTTACAGCTCTCCTTTTGATCTTCACATTCTGATCGAAAGCACTGAGATTTATTAAGACTGAATCACAAGGAGTAACGTATGTTATATCAAAGTGTTAGATTGGCAGCAGAAGCAACAAAGACGGGTCTTTTTACACCTGACCAGGTTGGAGGTTATCTTGCTACTGCAGTTATCGCCGTATTGACATTCCTGGTATCCTTCTTCATCCTCAAGGCCATCGTTTTCAAGCCGATGATGAAGATCTTGAATGACAGACAGAAGATGATCAAGGATCAGGTCGAAAGCGCTGAGAAGGCCGGCGCAGAAGTAGATGCTAAGCTCGAGGAGAGCAAGAAGATCATCGAAGAAGCAAGGATCGAGGCCGCTCAGATCGTCAGCGAAGCAAAAGAGAATGCGGACAGCCAGGCAAATGTAATCCTCTCACAGGCAAACACAAAGGCTTCCGAGATCCTCATAAAGGCTGACGAAGAAGTTAAGAAGATCAAAAAGACTGCTCTTGAAGAAGTTAAGGACGAGGTTACGGATCTCGCGGTTGAGGTTTCCGAGAAGGTCATCGGAGAGATCGTCTCCAAGGAGACTCTTGAGGAACTCTGCACGAAGCACGCAAATCTCATTCTCGATGCCGAGGTAGGTAAGATAGATGCAAATGAGTGATAAGACAATATTGATCAAGATCGTCTATGCGGAAGATTACGGTGACGACAAGATCGCTCTCATCGCAAAGCGCTTCGCGGATATCTATAAGATCCCGAATTACGAAGTCGAATCCAAGCGCGACGAGTCTCTTATCAGCGGTTTTGTCGTATACGCAATGGGTCTTCGCTACGACTACAGCGTCAAGGGACAGCTCGGTCGTATCAGCGATTTCATCAAGCGTAACCGCAACGTAGTAGACGAGTCTGAGATCAAGGAGAATGATATCTCCAATTTTACGGGCCAGGAGATCAAGGAGAGTATCGAGGATGCTCTTTCCAAGTTTGGGGAAAAGCCTACTTCGCTCCTCTACGATAAGAGTCTCTGGGCTACTGACGAAGAGATCGAAGCTGATGACAGCATCACGATCCAGAATGTCAGGAAGCACATCAAAGACGTATTTACCAAGATCACGACGATCGACGAGGTAGGTACGGTAAAGAGCGTCAGCGACGGTGTTGCCGTTGTTGAAGGCTTGACGCTCTGTAAAGCTACGGAGCTCATATATTTTTCGAACGGTGCAACGGGTATCGCCATGAACCTTGAGATGGATAAGGTCGGTGTCGTCCTCCTGACCAAGATCGAGACGGTTACCCAGGGCATGATCTGTAAGAGAACGGGCGAGACGGTCTCAGTACCTGTCGGCTCGGGCCTTCTCGGACGTGTCGTTGACCCTCTCGGTAATCCTATCGACGGTAAGGGCATCATCCGCTATACGGACAAGCGCCCGATCGAGAATCCCGCACCTTCGATCGTTGACAGATCACCTGTTAATAAGCCTCTGGCTACCGGTATCACGGCTATTGACGCCCTGACTCCTATCGGACGCGGCCAGCGTGAGCTCATCATCGGTGACCGTCAGACAGGTAAGACGGCGATCGCGCTTGATACCATCATCAACCAGCGCGGCAAGGACGTCATCTGCGTTTACGTCGCCATCGGTCAGAAGATGAGTACGATCGTATCAACGGTTAACCTCCTCGAGAAGTATAATGCTCTCGAATATACGGTAGTCGTTGCGGCAAGTTCTTCAGACTCCGCTTCGCTCCAGTACATCGCACCTTATTCCGGCTGCGCCATCGCAGAGGAATTCATGTATAACCAGAAGAAGGACGTGCTTATCGTTTACGATGACTTGAGTAAGCATGCTCAGGCATATCGTGCGATATCCTTGCTCCTCAGAAGACCTCCGGGACGTGAAGCTTACCCGGGTGACGTTTTCTATCTGCATTCACGTCTTCTCGAGCGTTCGGCAAAGCTTTCCGAGGAACTCGGCGGAGCTTCGATCACGGCGCTTCCTATCATCGAGACACAGGGCGG